>JALVDO010000724.1 GCA_027008975.1 Saprospiraceae bacterium
AGAATACATCAAAGAAATACGCGACCGACTTGGCAAAAAGTACGTCTCTACACGCGCCGACAGCACCTATATGCAAACAAATGATATCGACCTCCCCATGTTCGTCACGACGACCAAACTCAACGGTCAGTACGCCATGGAAGTCAGGGGCATTTGGGAAATTGTCAACGACTTTATGGGTGGTCCCTTCATGGGATACCTCATTTACAATCCCAATAAAAAAGACCTCCTCTATATCGAAGGTTTCCTACACGCTCCCAGTCAGGAAAAACGCAATTATATGCAGCAGTTGGAGGAGATTCTATCTTCGGCGAAGTATTGATGTTTTTGCAAATTCGATAGGAATTGTTAAATCTGTTTTTTTGTTGTAAATTGTGGAGGGTGTTGGGAGTTGATGGTTGTGTTGGTTTCAGCAGGCGAAACACCGAACAAGGAACAAAAAAACTCACTCCCGCCCTGTCTTAACCACTTTGCGGCTAATCAACGCTCCGTCTTTTTCAAATAAAACAAACCAAAATCCTGCCGGAATATCACTAACGTCCACTGCAATGACTCCCCCATTTCCCGAAAGGGTGATTTTCTTTACAATTTGACCTTTGAGATTGACAAAAGAAGCGGTAAACTGCCCTTGAATCTTCGTTTGTACGAACAATGTGGAAGCCGCCGGATTGGGGAAAATCGAAATATCCGGCACCGTCGAACTAGAAAAGGCAGCAGCTACGCTACTTTCGGGGTATAACATAACGGGAAATTCATCCAAAGGCACCTCATGCACATCTACAACGGTGTCGGTCACCGGAAGTGGTAGCCCTGCGGCATCTACCTCCGTAAAAAAACGAGACATTCTCACAAGAGAAGACGAAAATACCCCACTCAAATCGACCACGGCTTCTTGATTTCTTTTCAGCAATCCCGTATTGGCATCCACTTCAAAAATATCTTCATGCCAAATGACAACCGGTGCATCGCTTCCCTCTTTTTGATACCGGTATGCATAAATATTGGGGCCGACATCTATGGCGATAGCCGTTTTATTGGCCCCTGTAACTGCCTGAACAAATTTTTTCAGCGACCAATACAACGGCTCACGGGCTAATGCCAAACTATTGGTGTTTTCATAAACATAGGGATCAAAAAAACCACCGTACATCCACATATAAGTGCGGGTATCACCCTGCTCAAAAGCAGAAGGCAAGTAAACCGGCTGAAGAGAAATTTGCGATTGGCCGGTAGCAGCGGCAATGGTCATTTTTTTGATAGTTTGCTGTACTTTATCACGCTGCCACTGCTTCTTCAATATCGGATAATTAGCAGATGAAGGATCGTGCAAAAAGGTATCCTGCTCACTATAAATGGATGGCATAATCTTGCGATTTCCCGTAAAGAAGTTATCCCTTGGGAATAAGTTGCATCGGGCATCACCCACCATAAATCCACGCGAATAACCATTATCGGCCATCTGCTCCCGCACCCAATCGACATACCCTAGTAGTGACGTATAGTGGTCGTTGTAATTAATGGCATATAGATCGTAATTGGCCGTCTGTAAATCTACACTTAATGAATCAAAGAAAGCAGGTCGGCGGTCATATACCGACGTCATATCCGGCATGTCATCGAAAATATGCCCTGGATTGGACTTTCCCCGTGCTACAATAATATTGGGATTGGCTACCTTAACCGTGTCGTATATCAACGAAATAATCTCCTTGTAAGCGGCTACTGTACCCTGCGGGTCTAATTGCTCACTCTCAAAAAAATGTCCGGGCGCTTCCGGCTCATTTCCCATCGTCAGGGTTTTTATCAGGCTGCTGCCCGGCTCCAGTATATCCGGCAACCCCTCGGAATCACCATCATAACGCTCTACTAGGGCAAACACAAACTCCTGCCATGCTTTTCGGGCAGTCATCCCCCATGCCTCCGAGTCAGAAAGCTCATCGGGCAAAATTGGGCTCATCACCAGTGCCCAATCCG
>JALVDO010000725.1 GCA_027008975.1 Saprospiraceae bacterium
GGAAGATGTAATCAATACCGTCGAGCAAATTGCTCCTACCTTTGGCGGGATTAATCTCGAAGACATCAAAGCGCCCGAGTGTTTTCAAATAGAAGAGACGCTAAGGGAAAAACTGGATATTCCTGTATTCCATGACGATCAGCACGGGACGGCTATTATTTCGGGGGCGGCACTTATCAATGCCGTTGAGTTGGCAGGTAAGAAAATAGATGAAATTCGGGTCGTCTTTAGCGGTGCCGGAGCAGCAGGGATTGCCTGTGCTAACTTTTATATTTCCCTCGGGGTAAAACCTGAAAATGTGTTGATGTGCGACAGCAAAGGCGTATTGTGGAAAGGGCGTGGCGACGAAGGGAAAAACAAATACAAGGATAAATTTTTTAGAACAACAGAGGCGAGAGATCTTGCGGATGCTATGAAAGGTGCAGATGCCTTTTGTGGGGTTTCCGCCAAGGATATACTCAAGCCCGAAATGGTTAAAACAATGGCGGAGAACCCCATTGTTTTTGCGATGGCAAACCCCGACCCTGAAATTTCCTATCCCGATGCAGTAAAAGCCCGCCCCGATGTCATCATGGCGACCGGTCGAAGTGATTATCCCAACCAGGTGAATAATGTCTTGGGATTTCCTTATATTTTTAGAGGAACCCTAGACGTTCAGGCATCCGAGATTAACGAGGAAATGAAGCGAGCTGCCGCGCGCGCACTTGCAGCGCTGGCGCGTGAGGACGTTCCTGAGGATGTTAAACATGCCTACGGTGATAAGCCAATGACTTTTGGTAAAGAATACATTATTCCCAAACCATTTGATCCCAGAGTATTGGTGTGGACGGCATCAGCGGTAGCAGAAGCGGCTATGAAAACAGGAGTTGCCCGCAAAAAAATTGACATTGAGGCTTATAGGGAATCTCTACTAAAAAGGGTGGATTGGTCACGAAAAGTTATGCAGAACATTTTCGCGAAAGCTAAAAAAGCTCCCAAACGAATCGTCTTCCCGGAAGGAACTAACCCAAAAATTATCTGGGCAGCCTCTGAAATGGTTGCCGAGGGTATTGCCAAGCCCATTTTGCTCGTCAATAGTCGAAAGGAAATAAAAAAAATGTTTGAAAAACACCACCATTCTTTGAAAGGAATTGAGATTATTGTACCGGAAAAAGCGGACTTCCGTCAACAGTTAGTTGAAGGCTACTGTAAGCTGAGAAATAGAAAAGGGGTGACGTTGCCACAGGCTAAAATTGAGATTAAAAATTACATTAATTTTGCCGCTATGATGGTGAAAGAAGGATTGGCTGATGGTATGCTCGCTGGAGCAGAAAACAGCTTCCCGAAAGTATTGAGTTCTACTTTGCGTATCGTTGGAAGGAAAGACAAAGATTCCGTTGTCGCAGGACTCCACATGATTCAATACAAAAACAAGCAGTATTTCCTCGGTGATAGTGGTGTCAATATCAATCCCAATGCTGCGGAACTTGCTGAAATCACTTTGGTCGCCGCCGCTGAGATGGAACGGCTCGGTATTAGGCCCACGGTTGCTTTATTGTCTTTTTCTAATTTTGGCTCCGTTCGCGTACCGGAAACTCAAAAGGTAATCAACGCATTGGAAATCGTTAAAAAACAACGTCCTGATTTAGAGATCGATGGCCCTATGCAGGCAGATATTGCGCTGAATATGGAGGAGATGCACGAGCACTTTCCTTTTTGCGAGTTGAAGAATCGACCGAATTTGCTCATTTTTCCAAATTTGGATGCGGCAAACATCAGCCTTGGAATGTTGAAGAATCTCAGCAAAATTAATTATATCGGTCCCGTCATGGTCGGCTTTTCCAAGTCCGTCCACCTGATAACGCGCTATACGCCCGTTCGGAATATTATTAATATGGCAGCTATTGCCACGGTCGATGCGCAGGAGTAGGTGTTTTGGTCTTCGCCGAACTGTTGGAGACAGTCCGGCGAAGCTTGCCCCAATCGAATTTTTCAAACAACTTATCTAAATAAATAGGATGTCCGGAATGATTTGGATTAATATTGTTGCATTATTTGTTCATCAAAATGTATATTATGAAAATCAACCTGAGTATCCTCATTGCCTTGGCAGTATTGTTTTTGTCTTCCTGTGGTAATAAGGTTTCTGAAAAAGACCGAATGGCTAATTTTATTCCAGCAGACGCGGGAGTCGTCGTCCGTATCCATCCCGACGTATTGATGGAAAAAGCAGATTACGAAGCACTCAAACAGATGGCCTTCTTTAAAGACGGGCTTGCTGAAGCAAAAAAGGAAAATGAAGTGTTGGCTGCCGTTTTGGATAATCCGGCAAATAGTGGTGTCAATTTGGAGCAATCGAGCTTCATGGCATTCGTTTTTAATGCTCAAAAAAATCCCGGCGTTGGCATTTATTTACCACTGGCAGACCGAGCCAAGTTTGAGGAATTTATACGCTCTGCATCCGATAAGTTTGAAAAGTCGGAGTATCAAGATGGGGTGTTTTATGGCAATAGTGACAGCGGATTTTTCATCAGGGATAATATGGCGGTCATTGTTTTTGAAAAAAATAAAAACTTTGAGTCATTGATAGTGGAGAAAGACCACTCTTTGGCGGGAAATAGTAATTTCAGGAAATTTCTGAAAGAGCAGGGCGATGTCTCCTACTGGCTGTCAAGTACACCCATTTTTGAATTATTGGGCAATAGCCAAATGGTCAAAAACCTCAAGACCTTCAAAGAAGAGGACTTGAAGAACAATTTCACACATGCTCACGTCTCCTTTAAAAACGGCGCCGTTGATGCCCAAAGCAGGCTCTTTTTGTCAAGCGGATTGAAGTCGGATTTATCTCTGATATTTGGCAATGGTTTAAGGCATGATTTCTCCAAAGATTTTCCGGGTGATAATCTTCAGGGGGTTTATGCTGTCAATATTTCGCTTAAAGGGTCTTATCAGCTGACCAAGGAGTATTTCTTTTCAGGGATGGTAAAAAATGAGATTGAAAAAGACCTCGGTTTGAGCGTCGAAGAGGTAACGGATGCGCTTACGGGCGAGATGGCAGTTGCTTTTTATACAGCGCCGGAGGACGCTATCCAACAAAAGCCCGAAATCGTCGTTGGCTTGGATATTGGTAAGAAAAAGCCCTTTAACAGGCTAATAAACAATTTGGTTGAAAAGGGATTGTTGACGCAGGAAGGGAATATCTATCGCACGCCCAATTCAATGAACTTTTCCACGGGCAATACGCTCGTTGTGCAGGATGATGTCTTTTATGTCATTCTCTCCAAAAACGACGCGCTAATACGGCAATTGGCAGACGGACAGTTTGACCATTCAGGCGAGGTGTTGAAGCGCATCAAAAAGATTTCTAAAAAGCACATTGCAGCCTTTGTTTTGCAACCCCGTTTTTTGCAGGGTATGCACGACAGGGATTTGCCTAAATTGATGGAGCAATTAATTGCAATGGAGGGTGCCTCCGGTTTGTCTGATGGTTTCTTTAAAGCAGAATTTAAAGACAAGTCCACTAACAGCCTAAAGATGTTTATGACCCTGCTCAACGAATCTTACCTCGCTGATAAAAAGAAACAGGAGGAACGCAAGGTGGAGCAATTGGAGGTATCCGAAGAGGTTGAAATGTAGGAGGAATGCCTTTGCCCCAATCGGCTCACGCCCTCTTCCGTCAACTGCAATACGCGGGCATATCCGCCGGTTGTCGGACAATCGCGCATTAGTACGATGAGTTGTCCGGAAGGGGTGAGTTGTACGGTGCCGGGCTGTACGGCAGAGGTGATTATTTCCGGGGCGGTAAGCGTTTTGTTCATTTCCAGGCGGTAGCCCATGCGGTTGCTCTCGTTGGATATGGTGAAAGGGGTATTGAGCAGCAGAGATTGCATGTTTTTGGGGAGTAGATTAAATTCCGGTCCTTCGTGAACGGGGATGGCAGGATCCTCAAAATGTGCCTTTTTTATCCTGACGATGGCGTGGTTGTGGCTTGTCTTTTTGAGGCTTTCGCCAATGGGTAGCAGTTGTCCTTTTTGGAGTCGGTAATCCGGAGCGACATTAGGGTGGTAACTACGGCTGCCGAGTATGGGAGCAACGGCAATGCCACCCGATACGGCAAGATAACAGCGCAGACCATAGCGGGCGGCACCGATACGCAATAAATCACCCGTCTTAATCACTATAGGGCTATTTAACGGAATTGACCGACCGTTCAGCGTGGGCGCAAAATCACCACCCGTGATGGCGATAAGTGTTTCGCAAAGGAATTGAAGGGACGCACCTGAATAGGTCATTTCGATGACCGCCGCTTCCACCGGATTATTGACGAGTTGGTTGGATAGTCTGGCGGAAAAGGCATCCATCGCGCCGCTTACCGGGACGCCCCACTTTCGATAACCGAATCGCCCCTGATCCTGAATGCTTGAAAATATGCCGCTGGAGATTACTTTTATCATTTGTGGTTCCATTTTTTTGGCAACATAAATGCACTTTCGGACCGGGCTTTAATGTCGCGATATGCTTCCAAGGAAATGGCGCTAAAGCGAATCTGATGCCCTGCTTCCAAAAAGGAGGGAGGCGATTGTTCCGGAAGGAAAAAGGGGATGGGCGTTTGTCCCAAAATATGCCAGCCGCCCGGGCTTTCAACCGGATAGACCCCCGTTTGTTGTCCGCCTATCGCTACTGCACCTGCCGGTACTTTGATACTCGGTTTTGTCTTGCGTGGAAGGTGTAGTCTTTCATTTAGTCCGCCGAGGTAGGGGAATCCGGGCAAGAATCCCAGAAAATACACTTCGTAAGTCTCTTGAGTGTGGAGTGAGATAACCTCCTCAGTCGTCATGGACTTAGCTTTCGCAAATGCCTCTAAATCCCACCCTAGTGAAGTATCATAACAAACGGGTATCTGCCAAACGACGGTTTTATGTTCTTTTTCCTGTGCCTGTTTCTGCTTGTATAATACCTGTGTTTTCCGAATAAAATCCTCCTTGTCAACCCAGGGATGTAAAAACACCGTCAGGCTACAATAAGCGGGTACTGTCTCCATGAATAACGCAGATAATTCCCTATGCATTAACCGGTCGAGTTGTCGAATGTCATCCCGAATAGCGGGGGCTATTTGAGGTTTCCACGAAAGGAGTACGGCTTGTTCTCCAAAGTGATTGAATGTAGGTGGAGTAATCATCGAAACGCACTTTAGGTGCAAAGATATTCATTTATGTATGCCCTACAACCAAAAAATCCTGTATTTTTGCCCTATAAAATACTTTTTATGCACACAATAGAGCCTTACTACAGGTGGCGGGATAAATATATAGCCTCGGAGGATGAGCATAGTCCATTCTTTGGGCGGGTGTATGATGAATTTGGCTACAGCCAAAAAATATACAATTATTACATCCATCCGCAGTGGGATAGTTGTGGGTCTTCCACCTTGTTTCTGAAAGTGCTTTTTGTGGATTATGAACGAGGATTTACCGTTATCGAATTGCTGGGCGAATGGAACGACTGCCTGCACAACGACATTATGTTTTTGAAGCGTGAGGTGATTGATTCAATGATTGACGAGGGTATTACAAAATTTGCATTGGTGTGCGAAAATGTCCTGAACTTTCACGGTTCGGATGACGCTTACTACGAAGAATGGCTTCAGGATGTTATTGAGGAACACGGGTGGATTTGCTTCCTCAATGTACTGGATCATGTGTCGGACGAAATGCAGCAGACGCGCTTGCACGATTATGTGAACTTTGGTGTCCACCTAAACGGAATTAATTGGCGTACCCTCAATCCGGAGACTATGCCTTCTGTGCTTGAACCCCTATTTTCTATGCAGATAAAAGAGTTATAAATGCAGCACCAATCAGGATTTATTAATATCATCGGTCGGCCAAATGTCGGAAAATCAACCTTGATGAATGCCCTTGTGGGAGAGCGTATGTCGATTATTACCAACAAACCCCAAACGACCCGCCATCGCATCATTGGCATCCTGAGTGGGGATGATTTTCAGATGGTTTTTTCGGATACGCCGGGTATTGTCCGCGACCCTTCCTACAAGATGCACGAGGCGATGAACCGCTTTGTGAATACGACCTTCGAGGATGCGGATATTATGCTTTTTGTGACAGACGCACAAGAGCGATACAAGGAAGATGATGAAACCATTGCCAAACTAAAAAAGGTAGATATCCCCCTCTTCCTAGTCATCAATAAGGTAGATTTGATTGACGAAGTGAGATTGGTAGAGTTGATACAGTGGTGGAGTCAGCAGATTGATTTTACGGAAATCATTCCGATTTCAGCCCTGCATAAACGCAATACGGATGTACTCTTCCGGCTTCTGAAAAAGTACCTGCCCGAAGGTCCTCCTTTTTATCCAAAAGACCAACTGACTGACCGTTCGGAGCGCTTCTTCGTCAGTGAAATTATCCGTGAGAAGATACTCCAACTGTACGAGCAGGAGATACCCTATTCCTGCGAAGTTGTCGTTACATCTTACAAGGAGACGATGACCAAAGCCGGCGAGCCCCTCGTTCGCATTTATGCCGAAATATTCGTCGCTCGCAAAACACAAAAATCCATTATTATAGGTAAAAATGGCTTTGCTATCAAAAAATTAGGCTCTGAAGCCCGCAAAGACCTCGAAGAATTCACCGAAAAGAAAGTATTCCTGGAGTTACACGTCAAAGTAAAAGACAATTGGCGGGACGATGAGCGGCTTTTGAAGCATTTTGGGTATAAATAAGTTGACCTTCAACTTATTTATTCAGAATGTTAAGGAAAAACAACAAATACTCAACCATCTAACTTTGCGTTCAAAGAATAGCAAAATACAACTACGCATGAATATGAAAAATACCAGCTTCACCAAATCGATTTTTGTCGCCATTGCAATGCTATTAGCGTCAGTCACGGGCTTTACACAGAAGTACAGCAACGAATTTTTATCCATTGGCATAGGTGCCAATTCGATGGGGATGGGCAACGCTACCGTTGCGGGCATCAATGATGTGACTGCGACGTACTGGAATCCTGCCGGTCTGGCAAATATCCCCAATGGAGATGGCGTCCAGTTGGGAGCGATGCACGCGGAGTGGTTTGCGGGCATCAGCAAGCACGATTATCTGGGGGCGACGATTCCGATGGCGAAAGAAGGGCGGCGGCTGGCAATATCCCTGATTCGAAATGGTATAGACGGCATTCCCAATACCCTGAGTTTGTACAATGATGACGGCTCCATCAATTACGATAATGTGACGGAGTTTTCAGCAGCGGACTACGCCATTATGTTCTCGCACGCCCGTGTATTGAACGTAAAAAAGGGGAAACTTCTCGTAGGGGGCAACGCCAAGGTGATATACAGAAGCATCGGGCAATTTGCCAACTCCTGGGGATTTGGCATCGACCTCGGCGCGCAATACCATATCAACAAATGGAAGTTTGGATTTATGGGGAGCGATATTACCACGACGTTTAATGCCTGGTCGATTCACTTTTCAGAGGCAGAAAAAGCAGTATTGGAAGCCAACGGTAATCAGGTGTCCATCAAGAGTCTGGAGATAACCAAGCCCCGATTTACACTAGGCGCTCGCCGTTCATTTTTGTTCAAGAAAGTAGAATTAGAGCCGGAAGTAGATGTTATTTTGACAACAGACGGCAAGCGAAATACCCTGGTCTCCGCCGACCCAATCAGCATCGACCTCGCAATAGGGATGCAGGCGTTGTATAACAACTTCCTGTCGGTCAGAGCCGGTGTCAGTCAGTTTCAGAAATCTAAGGATTTTAATGGTAAGGAGACGACCATCCTCCGTCCTTCTTTCGGTGTTGGTCTGAAATTGGGTGCCCTAACAGTTGATTATGCCTATTCCAATCCGAGCGACGGGAATAACCGGTATGCACATATTGTTTCACTACTTTTCAGGATGCGTCCCAAGGAAAAGGGGTAGAT
>JALVDO010000726.1 GCA_027008975.1 Saprospiraceae bacterium
AAGTTGATGAGGTTATAATAGATGGGGATAATTTCTATATGGCTGGAATTATGGCAAAAAGAATTGTAAATGAAACGATTTTTGATGAATCTTTTGTGGTTAAGATGGATACGTCGGGTACGATTTTATGGGAATCTTTTTTTGAAGAAACAAGATATGTTAGTCATTTCAGATTGCATGAGGATACAATATCTCTTTTGTGTCGCAAAAAAGTTATTTATGATCATGAGATTTATAATTTAAACAAGGATAATGGAAATATTATATCCTCGTCTTATTTTCACAATAATGATGTATATGCCGATAACTATTATGCTGATAATTCCGGAAATTATTACTCACTACAAGATGGGGGAGGATACGTTTATAGGATAAAAAAGTACTCTGTCAATGGGGATAGTTTATGGAGTTATCATAAAGTGCAAACAGAACCTGAATTAGCCGCTGACGCAGATCGGGTAAAACAAGCTGCCTTCGATATGGATAATAATATTTATTGCATAGGAACTTTTCATGCGGAAGATGCCGGAAAATCTCTCTTACTGACCAAATTAGACCAAAATGGAAATATGATTTGGGAAAGGCAACGAGAAGGACGTATAGGAAGAGGTCATACGCTAATTGTGGAAGATAACCGGATTTTGATTGGGGGTTATACTTATACAGAAGGCATTCACAAAAAGAACTTTTTATTATTAGAATACGACACCTCCGGGCAGTTCATACAGGAAATCATTTACCCAAACTCCAATCCTGAAGAGGATGATTCTCCCGGGAATATGATTTTGGATGAGGATGGCAATCTCTTCGTAGCAGGTCATACGGTTCAAAATGAAACAAAAACTTCGGTACTACTTAAATACGCTGGACTTACATCTGTCACTCAACCCCAACCTACACTTGCAAATCTAACTTTATTTCCGAACCCCAGTAATGGATTTTGTAGTATAAAAGGGGAAGATGTGGCCTATGTTTCGGATGTTATAGTCTATAATATGCTCGGGCAAATGGAGCAATCTATCCCCATTCAAAATAATAGCGATATACTACAACTGAATGTATCGAAGTTAGCAACAGGTTGTTATTGGCTTCATGTCAAGAGTAGAACAGGAGCAAAACGCATTTTCAAATTGGTAAAGGTTGAGTGAGACCAAATCCTATGCCATTATCATGAATGGAAAATTCAACGAAGCCAGAACGATGATGGACGCCGAAGTGGTATTTTTAAAGTTTGAAAACGGCGGCTTTACGCGGATTGATACTTGTGCTTATGTGTTGAGTAGTGAGTGATGAAATATTTTCTTCCCATAGTTGTTTTTTTAAGCATAATGTCCGGTTGTCATAAAAAGGGGCATTTTTCTTTTATTGCTAAAAAGGTCGATTGCAACTTTAACTTTACGGAGCCTGCAATCAATGAAGACACTTTTTTTACAATGGGCTGTCCTGTCATGTTTAGGACGATATTTTTGAATAAGTACAACTATTCTGATCCCGTATTTAACCCCAACAACAAAGATGAAATTGCCTACATTCGTGAAGATATGGAAATAGGAACTGGGTGGAATAACGAATTATGGGTATTTAATTTTTGTACGGGAGAAACCCGCTATCTAACCGATAAAATAGGTTATGACCCATGTTGGAGTGTCAAAAACTGGATTATCTTTACCGGGAAAAATTATCAGATTTGGAAAATAAAATCAAATGGGGATAGTTTGACCCAACTTACTAATCAAAGCGGTTTTAATAATCATCCTAAGTGGAATGATGAGGGGGATAAATTTATTTTTAGAGCAGATGGAAATAAGAGTTTATTCCTTATCGCTGACGAATCTGGTATTAATATTAATATTGATACTCTTCCTGTATTTGCCGGTCGTTGGAACTGGCACAAAAACTATATTCTTTATGCAAGAAGCTGGCAAGGGAAGGAAGTTTACGGTATTTATAATCTCGACTCAAAAGAGTT
>JALVDO010000727.1 GCA_027008975.1 Saprospiraceae bacterium
ACATTGATTTTAGCCAAGATAATATGTCGGGCAATAATGGCAATGAGTGACAGGGCAATAGTTAGTATAAGGGAAAACATACCCCAGGCTAAACAAGCCATGATGATGCGCTCATCATTGTAAGGCACAAACCCCGACGCAGCAGTAACTGCCAGTGCGACACCGATTTTATGTCCACAATAACGCAGGGCAATGGCTTTGTTGCCACTTTCGAGTTCGGATTGCAAGCTTCTACCGCTGTGACGGGATGCATATACCTTGCTTCGGTACTGGGTAACAAGAATCAAAACCACCTGAGACACAATAAATCCTATGACAACCGCGATCAGGCCGAACAAGCTGGTATCGTCAATCCAGGTCATAACAGCTTTTACGATAATAGCGGTAGCCAATAAATTTCCCACATCCACAATGGCGGCGGCCATATTGCCTTTCATGATTTCCTGGTGGATATTGATGTCGGGCATAGCAAAACTGTCGAGTACTTTTCGGGATAGCATCATTAATATAATTCCTAGCACCCCATAAGTGACCACGAGTACAATTTCGCTGAATATCGAGCTGCCAGCATCACCGGAAATAGCACCGGTTAATACAATGGAAAGTGAAATAAGACCGCCGGAAAAAACCAGTCCAAAGGCGAAGTTATCTTTTACTGCAAGTTCTTCAGTGGTACTGACATTGCTGACTAAGCCAGCCAATTTACGAAACGCGGTGAGCAGAATCACAGCAAGTATTAAATCTATGGCGAGGATTGCCAGAAGATCCGGATACCAGTTGATGAGATCATTGTTTTCCATTTTGAAACCTTTATATCGTAAATTTGTATTTTTTTATGATTTGACTATTTTCCACCAAAACCACCGCGGGAATAGGTGCTTCGGTTGCGGAAACTTGCCGGTGCTGATGATTTTTTCGAAAATGCACTTTTGCTTTTGCTGCCTGGTGATCCGAAAGTACTTTTTCGTCGCTCTGCACTTGAGCTGCCATAGCTTTTTCGGTTGACGCCATAGTCGCGTTTGGCCCCGTATTTCTTGGATTTTGGTGCAAATTTGTTTTTCTTCAGCACACTGCCATTTCGGTTGCGGGCGACATCGTTGTAGTAGCTCCAGTCCCGGTTTCTATTCCATTGGTTGTAACTATATGAGCGCCCCCCTACCAAGTCACGAAACATGGCATACATGCCATACCATTCCCAGATGGATGTACCCCCTTGGTTTGTCCACTGTCCATAAGCGGGGTTGCCAATCAACTGGTTACCAGGACCCATGTCTTGGGAGCGATTGGCTGCCAGTGTTTCTTGTTTTGGTGCAGTATCAACTCGAGGCAAGGTGCCACCTGACATATCCGCCAGCACATTTACCACATCAATCAATATCAGGTTGTAATTTTCCGGTTGGGCTGCGTCAATAATGGCGTTTGCTTCCTGATATTGCGCCAATGGTGTTTCAAATAATTCAGGTTGATTTTTTAAGGCACTAAGTCTGTTTTCAAGATTTTTAAAAATAGCACCATCTACCGTGGCATCTTTTTCCAGATTGTTAAGCAAAACTTTAAGCTCGGGTTTTTGAGATTTTAGTATCTTGGCATATTCTTTAATTATAAACGCGTTTCTAACCAGACCACTATTTATCGCCTGTTTCAAATGTTGAAGGCTCTTTTCGGCAGTGGCTATTCTGTCTGGTAGTTTGCTTTGTGCTTGCGCTGAAGTGGCCGGTGGCCCACCATTATCGGAGCCGCCACAACCACTGAGGGATAAAATACCAATAAATAGTATAAAAAGTATGAATCGGATTTGAGGCAATTTTTTATCCTGGTTTTTTAATAGAGTTAAACTCAAGTATACTAACAAATGAATCGTCAAGTCATCTCACCAGGGAATTATTCAGAGGCACCCTAGGGATATGTTTAAACCTTGAATGAAAAAGAGCCAAATTGTTGGCGGTCTCTATTTGCCTAATGAAAAAA
>JALVDO010000728.1 GCA_027008975.1 Saprospiraceae bacterium
TTTTATTAGCGGTTTCTTAATGAAACATAATTAATTATTACTTCTTAGGTCGTTTTGTTCCGTACTTAGAACGGCTCTGGCGTCTATCTTCAACACCTCCTGCATCCAATGCACCACGTACTACCGTGTATCGCACTCCCGGTAAGTCTTTTACACGACCACCACGAATCAATACGATTGAGTGTTCTTGAAGCGTGTGTCCTTCTCCCGGGATATAGGCAATCACCTCAATTCCGTTCGTCAAACGAACCTTTGCTACTTTTCGAAGGGCAGAGTTTGGTTTCTTCGGTGTTGTTGTATAAACACGAGTACATACTCCACGACGTTGTGGACACGCATCTAGTGCGCGAGATTTACTCTTTTCGACAATCTTCTTTCTGCCTTTACGAACAAGTTGATTAATAGTAGGCATATTCTACTCAAATTTTTAATTTCAAAACCCCCAAAATAGGGGCTTTTTCAAAAGCGAATGCAAAGGTAAGGCTTTTTGTTCAAAATTTCAAACCCTTTTTGGAAAAAAAAATTCTATTTTCTTTTTTGGTGATTCAAAAGTTTGGAAATTTGCGTTCACAATAAAGATTGAAATAGTATCATTCGATTTTAATTGAAATATAATTTTAAAAATAATTTATTATTGAAATATAATTTCTAAAATACAAAATTATTGCTTGAAATAAAAATTTAATTCCAAGGTGTAATTATCTGTATAAAAAGGGAAATTCCATAAAAAACACAACACAATCCACCATGAGTAATCAAAATGCCTTCAAAGCCGTTTTCCTTACGGAAATAAGGCGTCGCCTATTTGAAGAAAGCTTCCCTCGTCTGCGACAATGCCTGGCCGAATTATCGGAAGACGAAATCTGGTACAAAGCCAACGACAACTCTAATGCTGTCGGCAATCTCGCCCTCCATCTCTGCGGTAATGTCCGGCAGTGGATTGTTAGTGGATTGGGTGGTGAAACCGACAACCGGCAACGGGACTTGGAGTTTCTGCCCGACAGCCGTATTCCCGTGAAGGAGTTACTACACCTTATCGATACGACTGAGAAGGATGCCGCTGAAGTTCTCCGCCATTGTACTACCAGCGACCTACTGAAAATACGCGACGTACAAATCTACAAAGAGACCGGAATTGCCATCTTGATACACGTCGTCGAGCACTTCTCCTACCACGTTGGGCAGATTACTTATTTTGTGAAATACAGGAGGGATATAGATATGGGGTATTACGAATTGTGATAGCCCGGGAGCGGAGTCTTCACATTCCCCAACTGCCTCCAAGCCCGCCACACGATTTGCCAATCACGCGAGACATGATAATCTTTGGCATAGAAAAAGTCCAGTCGTTTTAAGGCATCCTCCGGTAGCGTCGTCGTCTTGATAGCAGAGACCGGTGTCAAAACGCCGGGTTTAATTTTTGGGAGTAGGTATTGTTCATCCTGAAATGGCGCATATCCCACCCAGCTTTTCCGGCTGGCCAGAACGGCAACAATATTTTTGAGTAAGCCGATTTTGTTCTTGACCAAAAACAACTGCAAGGGGTAGGTGAGCACTAAAAAAAGGGCGAGTAGAAAATCAAACAGGCGTTTGTTTCGTTTCGCCGCCGGAGCGGAAACAGCGTAACTAATCTCAATGGTATAAAACGCTCCGGGAGTATCCTTAGAAGCACTGCCGATAATGCTCATGCTCTCTTTCGGGACAATCTTGTAGTCGATACCGGCACCAAGCTTTGTCATCCACCGCATGATGGCGGAGGAGGAGACATCTTTGGCGCAGAAGATGATTTCGTCTATTCCGTAAATACCCGTTATCTCTGTCAGATTGTCGATAGAGCCGATAAAATCTCCGTTTTGCGGCACACCGGCAGGGGCGATTGTACCCATTATATTGGGGTGTACTTCTGCCTGATGGAGTAATTGTACGACACGGTCATGCTCCTCTTTTTGCCCAACGATGATGACATT
>JALVDO010000729.1 GCA_027008975.1 Saprospiraceae bacterium
GAGGTTTATTACGTCGCCTATGGTCTTTATCCCGATTGGAGTTATTTTGACCATCCTCCTATGTTGGCGGTATTAGAGCGGTTTTTTACATTGGATATGCGATTGATGGGAGCGTTCTTTATCCGCCTTGGTCCACTGGTCGTTGGTACTGTCAACTTGTTTCTCCTTTACACCATAGGGAAACGTCTAAAAGATGAAAAGGCGGGACTAATTGCAGCCATTCTGGGGATGTCTTCCTTTTATATTTCCTTTGCTACTGGTACTTTTTTATTGCCTGATACACCTCAGAGTCTCTTTTGGTTGTGGGCCATCCTGTTATTTATTCGGTATATTGATTCCGGTTTGCCCAAATGGATATATTTATTCGGGCTCATGGTCGGACTGGGGATGTTATCCAAGTATCATGCTGTTTTTTTATGGGGAGGCGCCGGACTTTATTTCTTGAAATACGATTGGAAAAAGTTATATTCAAAAGAGGTGTTGATGGCTGCTTTTATTAGCTTGTTGTTATTCTTTCCGGTCATTTTATGGAATTATTTCAACTCCTTTTCCAGTCTGAATTTTCATTCCGGCAGGATTGGAAATAAGGGGATGCATCTACGGTTCGACTTGTTTTTGCAGGAGGTGTTGGGGGAGTTGTTGTACAACAATCCCATTCTTGTCGTATTTATCCTATCCGCTCTCGTCTTTTATTGGAAAAACAGAAAAACGGTTATTACAAAAAAGATATGGTTTTTATTCGCGGGAGCTATTCCCCTTTTGGTTGTTGTCTTTTCTCTTTCATTTTTTAATAAGACACTTCCTCATTGGACGGGACCGGCCTATTTCAACCTGATACTCGTTGGTGCTGTTTATGCTTCACAATTTCTAAGGAAAAGTAACCCTGTAAAAATAGACAGATACCTTCTGGGGAGTCTCCTGCTCTTCCTGACGGGTGTTTTGTTGGGGTTGGCACAGGTTCATGCGGGGATTTTCCCGCTTTACAGGAATGCCAAAGAACACAAAATTGGCTCTAAAGACCCCTCTGTTGATTTATACGTGTGGGATAAGGTAGCACCGAAAATAAAGGCCGTTGTAGAAGAGGATATCAACTCGGGTCTTATGGATGAAGGGGCAGTATTGCTCACACACAAATGGTTCCCTGCCGCAAATATTGACTATTATTATGCTCGTCCCAACGGGAAAAAACTCTATGTTATCGGCAATGCTGAGCGCAAGCATCTCTACGGTAAGATTAATCAGCTCCATGGCGATATTCCACTTGGCTCAGATGCTTATTACATCACAACTTCTAAGGTCTATACCTATCCTCTAAAGGATTTGTTTTCCAGCTATGGAAGCCATTCCAGCCCGATTATTATCCCGGTTTACCGGCGAGGGGATAAGATATTTAATCTGTATATGTGGCGATTAAAGGATTTGCTTTGCCCCTTGGATATGGATATGATGAAGGAAACCAAATGACTACTATTGGACAGCAATTGTTTGATTAACCAACAGTAGTCACCTGATTCCCCCCTCTTTTATCTTTTCCATCCCTGCTTGTTGGATTTGGAGCGCTGCCGTGATTGCGGCTTCCTCTTTCTATTGAAATTTCGTCTTTGCGGTTGAGCCGGTTTTTCTTCAATAGTGCCGTCATCGGGGAAGGGGTGGTCTTCGATGATGGAGATTTTTTGTTTGATTAATTTTTGAATGTCACGCAGGTAGGCACGCTCTTCTCCGTTGCAAAAGGAAATGGCGATACCACTGGCGCCGGCTCTACCCGTTCGTCCGATTCGGTGGACGTATGTTTCGGGGATATTTGGCAGGTCGTAATTCACAACGTGTGAAAGGCTGTTGATGTCAATCCCCCTAGCGGCAATGTCGGTTGCTATTAACACCTTAATGTTCCCTTCCTTGAAGCGGCGTAGGGCTTTTTGCCGCGCGGGCTGTGATTTGTTGCCGTGGATAGCCTCCGATTTAAT
>JALVDO010000730.1 GCA_027008975.1 Saprospiraceae bacterium
TGTATTGGTATTGCTCTTCGCTACACTTCACTCCGTCAACACATTTATTTCGAGGAAATGCCTCTCCATAACCGAACGCCTGAATTCTATCCGGCTCAATACCTCTTCCTACGAGAAAGGCCTTAGCCGCCTCCGCTCGTTTTAGGGATAATTTTAGATTGTATTCATCACTACCCCGACTATCGGTGTGCGCCCCAAGCTCTATTTCCATGGAAGGGTATTGCTTCATTAAGGATGCCAATGCCTTTAACTCCGGCGCATCTCCTTTTCGAATAGCGGACTTACCAAAATCGTAGTAGATGTTTTCAAGGACAAAAACCGTTCCTTTTTTGATGGGTTCCTTGACGGAAACAATATCGGTTGGTTTCATTTTGATGTCAATACTTTTACTACGACTACCTCTAATATTCTCTGTCGAAAGGCTTGTCGTTTCCGTTTGGAAACCCGTTTTCTGACAAGAGATGGTATATTTACATCCAAACGGGAGGCAGGTTTCGAAGCCTCCGCTCAAATTTGTTTTAACAGTATTGATGGTGCCATCACATTTGTTAGTAATATTCACAATAACATTAGGAAGCGTAACATGGTGGTCTTTAGAGGTTATTTTGCCATTTAAGGTTAGGCATTGGTTTCGTTTTAGCGCGATATTGATGGGCTCATTCGAGCTTGCGTTATAGATAATTTCTTCCAAGGCATAACCTTCTTTTTTGATTACAATCAAATATTTTTGATTGGGACGTACGCCGATGACAGCACGCCCTTTTACATCTGTAAACCACGAGGGGGGCCCTAAATCACTATCGGCCTTTCGTTTCAATTTTAGGGTTATTTCCTCTCCGAATTTTGGTTCACCCACAAATTCCACTTCGTAAAACCGATCTTCTTTAATCAGTCCACTTGGAGATAATTCAAAGGCGTAAATGCCGGCTTCGTGAATAGAGTGGTTATTATCAGCACCTATCACATTTACAACGACACTTTTATTCGGAGCCGCTTCAATCCCGCGAATTCCCTCCTGAGCTTTGAAGTAATAAATATCATCCTTCCCTTTTCCTCTTTTTCGGTTAGAAGTGAAAAATCCGGCATTGCCCTCTTCGTTTAGAATAATTCCCAAGTCATCGCCTTTTGAATTATAGGGCTTCCCCAGATTATAAACTTCCCCCCATTTCTTTTGACTCATGTCTATTTCAAACAAATCCAATCCACCATACCCCTGATGTCCGTCAGATGCAAAAAATAAAGTGCCACTTTCGTGAAAGAAGGGGAAAACCTCATTTTTTTCAGTGTTGATTTCAGTGCCAAGGTTGATGGGCTTTGACCATTGACCGTTTCGCTTTTCGGAGAAGTACAAGTCCATCCCGCCATAGCCGCCGGGCATATCAGAAGCAAAGAACAATTTATGTCCATCGGGGGAAAGAGAAGGGTGCATACAGGAATAACTATCGTCGTTAAAGGGTAATTCCCTGATATTTTCCCAATCGTAAACACCCCGGTCAGCTTCGTATATTTTCAATACAACTCTCCCTTTTGCATCAGATTTGCTCACGCCTCCCTTTGTATTACTTCGGGTAAAGAAAATTCGATTCCCCTCTCTGTTAAAGGTGACGGGGCCTTCGTGAAACTGAGAGTTCAGCTCCAGGGAAAAATTCTGTGGCTTTTGTGGCACACCATTAGGGTCTAGTTCTGAGTAAAACAACTCAAAAAAGGTTTCTCCTGTATTTTCATCGACGGGACCTCCTCGATATTGCGAGACATAAACGATTCCATTTTGGTAATACGCGGGCGAAAAATCAAAACCCGGGGTATTGATAAGTACCGCATTTACCGGCTCTTCTACGTTCTCTTTGCCTTTTGACAGCTTTATCTTTTTCTTCCACCGTTGTCCCGATAAAGAATTTAAGCCTAAAGTCAACACCGCTAATATGATAAAAAAATGTCGCATGCTAAGTAGTTACCTGCCTGTTAAAAAAATCGGGGACTGATGTATTCTTCACCTTCCGAACGTCCGCCAATACAATATCTGAAGACGCCTTCGATTGAGCCATTGCTATAATTCGCCAGCTCAGATAAGGAGTAATCGTAAGACAATCCAAACAGGATATTATCCGTCAATTGCATTCCGAAAACCAAAGAGACTGATTCTCCGATTCCCGTCGCCTTGGAGCCCCCAAGCCGATAAGAAATGCCGGTTGTTACCCTATCCGAAAAAATGAAATTTAAATTGGCATCCGCATCAAAAGGCGCACCTTTTACGTACTTCAATAAAACCTGTGGTTGTATCTGCACTTTCTCACCCAGATCCAGTAAAAACCCCATCATCCCGTATATATGACGTACTTCTTTCGAAATAGTCTCGCCGGTCTCCGAAAAATCAATGCTGTTCTCAATCAATCGAGGGACAGAAAAACCAAGATAAAAACGGTAACTACTGTAGTAAAAACCCGCTCCAAAATTGGGGACATACTTACTTTGTAAATCCTCAGGGATGGCTTCATCGAGTTCGATGGACTGCACTGCAGTCGCTTTGGAGTAATTAACCCTTAAAAATCGGACAGAGGCGGATAATCCCATCCCAAGCGTGCCATAGCCTACACGAATGCGGTAAGCGTACTGGCTTTCGGCGGTATATTTTTCTACGATGCCGATTGTCTGGCGATTGACGCTTAGTCCCAGTCCTACCTTTTTGTTGAATACGGGCATATTAAAAGCAAGCATTTGCGTTTGTGGTGCTCCTTCTAACCCCAGCCATTGGTTGCGGGATGTTAGTGTAAAACATGGTGCATCATTACTGCCAACGTATCCCGGATTAAGTAATGGCTTGTTGTACATAAATTGTGTAAACTGATGGTCCTGTTGGGCAAAAGTCGCTGACACAAACAATGACAGGCCTGTTATGATTAGTATTTTTCTCATCTGTTTAATTATTTTTGGATCATAATAAATCCGCTATATGGTTCATCCCCATTTCCGGGGTCAACTACGTAAAAATAAGTATCAGGAGGTAGATCCTCCCCATTGTAAGTCCCCGTCCAGTTGTTTTTATAGGGCTTTTCTGAACGATAGACTTCATCACCCCATTTATTAAAAATAATAACCGAGCTTTTTGGGTAGGCATCTGCATCCAACAGACAGGGGATGACGAAATTATCATTAATGCCATCACCGTTAGGAGTGAATATACTCGGAATATCACACCCTACACCCTTTCCAATTATCAAATTGACTTCGCCGGTTACTGTCGGGCATCCCTCACTATTTATTTGATAAAAAAATTGATCCGGACCGACATAATTAGGTGGCGGGGTATAGGTAATATCGGACTCATCGGCTTTTGCATTTCCTCTGATAGGATCGCTGGAGACAGAGGCATTAGCAGCACCCGAAATTTCATCATTAGCGAGGACATCAAAGGAGATGGGGGTGTCAAAAGGTACATTAATTAAATCATTTACAGCCACCGGTGGCAATTTGTATATCAAATTGACCGTATCGGAAGATGCTTCGCCACAAATACCATCATCAATCGTCCACACAAACAGGTTGTCACCTTCTTGCAAATTGCTAACCATTGTCGTGTCACTTTGGTCGTCCATAATCTGTACTTCCGGATTTAAGGCGCGCCATCGGCCTACACTGCCCAAGGTTGGTTCCTGTGCCTGAAGGATGCCGGTAGCATCTTCATTACAAAAGATAACATCTTCGCCTGCATTGGGAAATGGATCTGAAATATAGACAATTATATCTGCGGAGCGCTCACCGCAATCGTTGGTAACCGTCCACGTAAAGGAGTATATGTTATTGGGTAGAAGTCCCGTTACTTCCGTTGTCGGATTGGATGGTTCTACAATTTCGACTCCGGCAATAACCTGACCAATTAACTGGCTCCACTCTCCGGTAGAATTGACTCCTGAAACGGGGGTTGCACCCAAATTGATTAATTCATCACGACAGGCAATGATGTTATCCCCCGGTAAGGGCTCTTCACCTTCCCCTACGGCTATGATAACGTCATCAAAATCATAATTCAGACATGCCCCATTTGACAACGTCCATCTAAAGGTAAATGGGCTATCTTCAACTGTTAATCCATCTACTGCTGTTTGTGCCTGCATCGGATTGGCGATGCTAACGCCTGGTATTACTCCCTCGTAACTCCACAATCCCGACCCAACTGATGGGGCCTCTGCATTCAGCGTGACAACCTGATTATCACAAATTACACTGTCTATACCTGCAAAAGCACTAATAGCAGGAATTGAATTGATGAGTATATTGTGTGGGGGGGAGAATTCGGAAAAACAGCCATTTAATTCTGCTTGTACATAGAAGGGATAGAGGGCATCTGCATCGTAATCCGAAAGGTCGGTTATGGTAATACTCCCATCGGCGGACGGCGAGTTATTGATTGGCGCCGAGTTGATATTGTTATACCAGTTATAGACGGCGCCATTAGTCGAACTCTCAGTTGCTATGTCCAATGCTAAAACAGCACCATTCTCACTTGCACAAAGAGAATCCGGGACTTCGTCTGCTACCATTGGTGTCTGAGGAATGGGCTTGACTGCGACCTCCACAAAAGAGGTGTCGGATGCACACCCATCCTGTGTGACAACAACGAAATATGTACCAAGACTGTCTGACTGGTTGGAAGAGAGAAAAGTCGGTGATTGAATGCCCGCATTAAAATTGTCAGGACCACCCCATACATAGGAAGCGTTTTCATAAAAGGTCGTTGTGAACTCAATCAAATCTCCATCACAAACAGGGCTATTACTGATTGCCTCAACAATAGGAGGTTGGTGAACCGTAACAAAAACGGGATTAGATGTTGCCGATACACAGCCATCTACAATGACATAAACAGTATAATTGCCTGTGTGCATAGTGGAGTTGACGTCTTGAACGACTAACTTATTGATTGGTGTGGAGACCAGTGACCCTCCTGGTAATTCCCAATAGTAAGCGACATTATTTCCAACATAATTGTTGGTTGTTAGTACAAGGGAATCCCCTTCACAATGGCTGGTAGTGCCATTTACTACTGCCGGAACCGATGGCGTGGGAGGTATATCTCTGACATCAAGGAAGAAAGGTGTAGATAGAACCGTCTCGCAATTATCTGAGGAGGTGACCGTCAGATAATAATCACCCCTATACGCTGCCGCCGTGGCTCCTGGAATTACGGCCGGGTTGGAATTTGAGCTATAAGAAGAAGGACCACTCCATTGGTAGTTATAAGTGCCATCATCCAAGGGGAAAACAGAAACTGTCAATTGAATATCAGTAGTGCCGTCCAGACAGGAAGTGGCATCCGAACTCACGCCTAAAATACTAATCCTATCTACTACTTCTACCGCTACAAAACTGGTGTCTGCACAGCCTGCGTCGCTTGTGACAACTAAGGTGTATTGTCCGGTATTGCCCATGCTTGCATTTGAAATAACCGGATTCTGGTTGTTCAGAGTATTAATACCAGGGCCGCTCCATTCGTAATTTTCTCCATCAGGAGATGCTAGTAGCTGAAAGTCATTGCCATTGCAAACTCTTTGTGGAACGACCGATGCATCCGCCTGTGGGCGGTTATTTACAATGACCGTTGTTGGGCTGGAAATGTCAGACTCACAACCATTTTGAGTGATAAACAACTTCCAGTCACCTTCATCGGTAACAGAGGCATTTGGAATAACATACGAAGGGGTTGTAGTGGTGAAGACCTGTCCCGAAGCATTTTGCCAATGATAAGCGCTCGCATTGCCCGAGGTGCTAAAAAGCGTTAGTGTTTCCCCTTCGCAGATCGGACTGTTGCTGCTAATATTAGGAGTTTGTGGTTGTGGTTTAATACCAATGAGGACGCTATCCGGTTCGGATACACACCCGCCTCCCTGAATAAGTGTAAGCTTATAATATCCCTCATCAATAATGTCTCTCAATGGTCCGACTTCAGGGTATTGATTGGTAGAAGAATAAGTATCCGGACCTTCCCACAGATAAGTAAGTCCCGACTGGCTCTGTTCTGTGCCGATGTTAATGATGCTTCCCTCGCAGACGATGGTATCGGAAAAGCTCACTAGTGCAACGGGCTGCTGAACGACATTTACCACCCATAAATCCGAAGGAGCAGAAACACAACCTGTCGCCTTAATGCGCAAAAAATAATTGTGGTTGCCAACTAGGTGGGGTGCTGTAATATCTAAAAAGGGGGTTGTTGTCGAATCAATCAAAGTACCCATCGGAGGAATGCCTTCATACCAATAAAAAACGACATCTGTTCCTACCGGAAAATTATCGGATTCTAACCTTAAATCTTCATTGTCGCAAATAGTACTTTTGCTAAATAGGTTAGGAGTCAATGGCAAGTCCTGTATAGAAACGAAAACCGCTCCTGTTGCTGAGCATCCTGTCAGCCCTCTGATTGTTACACTGTATGCTCCTTCGTTGTTAGCATCAATATTTGGTATGAAGGTATCCTCATCCGTAGAAAACACCTGTCCGCTGGGATCTCGCCATTCGAAGGTATAAATATTTCCGGAATTAGAATTTGGAGGATTTGCCTGCAAATACAGCGTATCACCTCCACACAATCCCGAATTGGCAGTTGGCATTGGCAGAATTGGCGAGGTGGTGACGATGGTTGTACAGGTCGCCTCATTTCCGGAAGCATCCGCAACAGTTAGCGTTGCGTTGGATAATACGCCAAAATTATCACAGGTAAAAGTACTTGGCGATAAGGAAAGGGAAGTAATACCGCAATTGTCATAACTACCCAAGTCTAGAGATTCAGGGTTGATAACCTCTTCCTGCAAACCTGAAGGTTCTATGAACAAAGTAGTTGCATCTACGCAAAGTGCTACAGGTGCAATGGTGTCAAGAACGGTTACCGTGTAAAAACAAGTGTCTAAATTGCCGGATTCATCCCCGATAATGTAATGTACCTGTGTTTGACCAAGTGGGAAATCCAATGTGGTCTCTACCTGAGGTTCCTGCATTGGAGTTGTTGGCGTTGTCAAAGCCCCATCTGTATAATAGTCTATTAATAATTTTTGGTAACTCAACGTAGCATACATAAAACTGCTTCCATCATTGTCGCCATCCATTGTTACCAGTGCCGGATTACATGGGTTTATACCATCTCCCGGAACACCGGGTGGGACGGGGACAGGGACGGGTATCGCGTTAATCTCAACTTGACCATCGCTTGCCCACTCATTAAACGTGGCTGAAGGGATGGCAAAAATCAGCTGATCGGGAATATTGCAATCGGCAATTGTAAATTTGGTGTCTCCCAACAAGGTGTTGTTTTCTCCGTAAATTTCCATATAACCGATTGATGAATCAAAATCTCCACGCAAATCAATGACCAAAAGAACAGTCTGAAAACTATTGGCTGCCACGCCCGTAAATACAAACGATTTTGGATCGGCAACGAAATCGCCCAAGTTCGGATCCAAACTATAAGTCAAAAGTGCATTAGGTGACACTAGAGGCTGTTGTTGGTAATACGAGCCCTCAATACCACAATTGTCTATCACGGTTGAAGGTAGAGGTAGTTGGTAGGAGGCTGTACAACTGTCTTCTGCGAGATAAAGCGTCTTGTCCGGTACGCACGTCAGATTAGGAGCCTCGACATCCTCAATACTAATGGTGTAAGAACAAGAATCCACATTCTGGGCACAATCGGTAATATAGTAGCTGACTAAATGGGAGCCGACACCAAATATGACCGCAATATTGGAGCCTTGAAAGTCGCCAACAACCCTCGGATTACCATCAATGCTGTATTCGAAAACCAGATTGTCAAACCCACCGGCGGTAAAGTCGAGTGTAGCTGTAATACTACCGGCTGGATTGCAAATGGGATTAATGGCATAGCGTGGATCGGCGGGAATATTTGGCTCGAAA
>JALVDO010000731.1 GCA_027008975.1 Saprospiraceae bacterium
TGATTTTCCTTCAGCAGTTAGTTCTGCCATCCTTGGTACTTTAAATTCCATCGTTTTTGAATTAGAATTGAAAATACTGACAGACGTAGTCTCGTCAGTATAGAATTTGAAAAAAAGAAAAAAAAAATCAAATTTTTAAATTTATCGTAAGTACTTATCTCCGCTTTCACAAAAATATACACAAGTTCAACCGCATATTTCTCAATAGGTCGTATGGTATAATTCCATTTTGGTCATCAGACCAAAAAAAATCCGCGTAAATCCTTTAAATCCGTGCCTGTCCTGACCAGCCTGTCCTGACCAGCCTGTCCTGACCAGCCTGTCCTGACCGATAGCGTCAGGGCGTCAGGGCGTCAGGACGTCAAGGTCATCCGGGCATACGCCCCCGAGCATACGCTCCCGTACTGGGGTATGGGCGTTCCTATTTTCCTGTCATTTATTAGGTTACACTTCATTATTTCAAATCATTTCACAGCCCAAGCATCCCTATCCACACTCATCGCCCAGGCAGAACCTCCATTTTCTATACTATTAAACAAAGGCATTAAGTCCTGTGGTCCCTGCGACAAGGTCAAAATATCATACCGGCGCATTTCCAAGATTGCATCCATCGGACGAATTAAAACCGGACAGGCTTCTACACAGGCATTACAGGTGGTACATGCCCAGATTTCTTCCCGGCTAATCCGGTCAAACAGATTTTTTCCATCCTCAAAATTATCCTTGGAAATTGGCTTTTCTTTATCCTTTGTGAAATCGATATTTCCTGAAGAAATCTTCCTTGCAACCTCTTCGGTTCTATCTCGAATATCCATCATTATTTTTCGTGGCGAAAGCTTCTTACCCGTGATATTTGCCGGACACTCTGAGGTACACCGACCACATTCCGTACAAGTATATGCTGCCAAAATAGTCGTCCAGCCAAAGTCGAAAATATCGCTTGCGCCAAACTCCGGAATATCTTCGCTCATTTCCTCAACGGGTTGCTCTTCCGTTAATCCCATCATACTCTTCACTTCATCCATGATAGCCGGCATATTTTCCATTTCTCCCCTTGGTCGCAAAGGTGCATAATAAGTATTGGGAAATGCGAGAAGAATGTGCAAATGCTTGGATTTTGGAAGGTAATTTAAAAATACCAAAACCATTAAATAATGTAACCACCAACCAAATCGTTCCAAAAACATCAACGTGCCATCGCTCAGGTTGCCAAATAGAGCAGGTCCAAGATGAGACGAAACAGCAAAACCTCCCGTTTGTGTATAATGCTCCACCCCCCTGCTTTGCAACACCATGTCAGCTCCATTCATTGAGAAAATACCAATGAGCAGTAAAATCTCGAAGATCAGAATCAAATTACCATCTCTAAAAGGCCATCCCTTCATCTCAGGTTGGTGAAAACGCTTTATCTTTAGAATGTTTCTACGAATCAAAAAGATAACCGTACCGATAAAAGCCAAAACTGAAAGCACCTCGATAAAACTAATCATAAAGGTATAAAAACCACCAAGCGGCCTGGCAAAAATACGATGATGCCCTAAAAAACCGTCGGCGAATATTTCAATCAATTCAATTTGGGTAATCAGAAAAGCAGCATAGATAAAAAAGTGTAGCAATGCCGGTATCCATCTTTTGAACATCTTCTTCTGTCCGAAAGCAATGAGCAAAGTATTTTTCCAGCGCGTTCCTGTATCACCGGTAATTTCTTCTTTTTTCCCAAGGAAAATATTCTTTCGTATCCTGGTAAACTGCATCACAGCATAACCAAAACCCAAAATCGTAACGATTGCAAAAATCAACTGATGAATCATGAATTTATGATTTTGAAATTATCCATCCAAAAAAACAAGGGTAAAGTAATGATAAAATCACGTGAATGTGTAATTTTACCGAAGCAAAATTGATAAAAAATCATGAAAGTACTTTCGCACAGGAAAATTGGTCAGAAAATAACCAGAATGGCCATTGAAATCATAGAAAACAATTACGACGAAAAGGAAATTATTTTGGCGGGTATCAACAATAACGGAAGTGCTTTTGCCCAATTATTGCTAAAAGAGTTAAGCAAAATAGATGAGAAGAAAATATTCACACTCGCCCAAATACGCCTTGACCCTGCCAACCCCATTCATCAGAAAATAAGCATCAGCCTAAGCGATGAAGAAATGAATGGTAAAACCATTATTATTGTTGATGATGTTGCCAATTCAGGGCGCACTATCTTCTATGCCTGTAAACCAATCTTCAATATCGTGCCCAAAAAGATAGAGGCAGCAGTGCTTGTGGATCGCACCCATAAGTCGTACCCCATCAAAGTTGATTATATTGGCTTGGCACTTGCGACAACCCTGAAAGAAAACATCCGTGTAAATTTGTCAGAACCCAATAATTTTGCTGTTTTTTTGGAATAATTAATTTTTTTTCGCAATTTCGCAACATAGTTGACGCAAAAAACGTAACAAACACCAAACAAACACTCTTCAATACTGTAATCCCAACTGATTTATTTCGTCATCCCTCTGTTTTTGGGGATGTCCCTTTTTCAATTAACCGAATAATCCTTAAAATCGTTTTATCTAATTTCAGGGTTTTATTTGTGCGCATCATGGGCTGACTACTAGGTCCACGGCGTTTTTTTTTATTGAAAATCAATCTTCTCATGCACCTGAAAACGAGACATATTAATGTAGCTCTTGCCTGTGGATTCCTATTATTCACCGTCTTGCCTTTTCCCTTGACTGCCCAACTGTCAAGTCTATTGCATTTGGAACTGAATCACTTTCAAGAATCCGGTTCTGCTTCAAAACTAGAACCAATAAACTTTGAGGTAATGACCTCGCCATCTTTACCAGATTTACCGGTAGTTCTATGCAATTACAACGAAAAAATGTCCTCCCCTGTATTGACTTACAAACGGAGGCACCCTGCCTTTAAGACCTCTTTTGGTACCAAGGGGTTTCCTGCTTTTGAGGTTAATTTTTTTCTCACAAAAAGATTTAATATAGGCATTGGCTATAGCCACCTTAAATACAACATTCAGCAATTTGAGTCCAATTTCAATGTTTCAGACTATTACGCTTCTATCGATGCGGCCATCAATCTTTCGAACATCAATGCAATGCTCGAATACAAGCCCGGGAAAGGAAAGTTTAGACTCGTTGCCGGATTGGCATGGGCTCCGAAAAATACACTTTCCGGAAGGGGGCAATTACGAGATGGGTTCAAGTTTAATGACATCGTTTTTACCCCAGAAGAGCTCGGATACATAGGCGGTGCCATTCAGTATAAGTGGAAATTGAACCCCTACGCAGGAATTGGTTTTGGGCGTTCACATCCCAAGAAGCGGCTCGGATTTACTTTTGATTTGGGCTTCTTTTATAAAGGGAAACCTCAATTATCGCTTGAAGCGTCAAACCTGGTCCGGCACAATGTAGAAAATTTGGAAAAACTACAAAAAATTGCGGACGACTACCAATGGTGGCCGGTCATTGATTTTGGTGTCAAATATAGAATTTTATAGATCCTTAAATATTTTTTTATCAATCAAAACCCTTCATTTATGAATTTTTTTAAGCTTAAAATTAGCACCCTAACCTTACTAATAGCATTACTTGCTATTGGTGTATCCTGTACAAAACTGGAAGATGTACAAGATATCGATCTTTACGTCGATACGGATATTTTGCTCACCCCCCTTACACTCCAAATTCTGGACGCCAATAACGGGGGCGAATTGCCAGGCGACTTAAAAATAACCGCTCTGGGGAAAGACAAAGACAAACTTTACACCCAATTGGGGAAAAAGGAATTGGTGGCAACTATTGGTGATGGCGACAAGACAACAGCCATACTACCGGTTAGCGTCAGAAAGATCAATCCTCCATCTCTTGAGAATCCCATTGAGTTTACACTCAAAATAGAGGCGGAAGGCTATTTACCAATGTTCAAGTCCTATTCGCTGGTCACAGAAGACAACACCTTGGATATCGTCCGGTTGAATAGAATGGCAACCCCTAGTGAGGGCGTTGCTTTTGAAAGCAGCTCTTTTGATAGCCCTACAACAGGCATCGAAGAGGAGGTGACCTTTGCAGCAGAAGCCAGAACAGGGGAAGGTATTACGGCAAAAATCGAACCACAAACAGTATTATTCAACGAAGCCGGTGACAAACTATCCGGTCAAGTGGCCGTTTCTTTGTTTCAGTATGACATCCACTCCAATAAGGGGCTGAATACTCTTCCCGGTGGATTAGAATCGAATAACGCAAGAGGGCTCAACGGAGAAGAACTGGGCAACCTACAATTTACCCCCATTGGAGCAATTACCCTTGATATGACTGTCAATGGGGAGGATGTAAAAACCTTTTCCAAACCAATTGAGATAAGCTACAAAATTAGTAGCGAAACCGTTAATCCAACGACTCAAGAGCCTTACAAAGAAGGCGACGAGGTACAAGTATGGAGTTTCAACGAAAAAATCGGAGACTGGCAGTTGGAAAAAACCGTTAAGGTCACTACCGATTACGATAGTGGGCTCCAAGTCAAGTACCTCCAGCCACACCTTTCTACCTGGATTGTAGGCGGAGGACGGGGCTGTGGACATGGTGCCAATGTGACTATCATTTCCGATATTCCATACAGTGCTCCTCAGCGGTTTTACTATTCAGAATTAGTTGATGTTGACACCGATGAAATTTTGGGAGAGCCCAAATTTTTCAGATACTACAACGGAGAACTTATCCGGTTCAGAAGAGTATCAGATCATACCGTTTTCATCCGAGTGTATGATGGCACAAGTGAAGAGTGTAGGGGTGCTTTATTGGGCGAAAGCGATCCCTTTGATTTGTGCTCCGGTAATTACACTTTTGATTTCTCAGGAGTGCTAAACACAGATAATATTTTTACGGCCAACGTCAACATCAGAGGTGTGTGCAGTAGCGACTTCAATGATTTGGTTATTCTACCTACGCTTGCTATCCTTTACAGAGAGACGGGCTGTACAACATGGAGTGCTCTTGGGATGCTAATCAGCGGACACGGCAGCACTAGCGCACTTGAAAAGGGGAAAACATATGATTTCAGAATACCTTTTGGACGGGGCGTCGATAAATGCTTATTAAACTTCACGATACCTAGCGAGGATACACAAGTACTGATTGACTCTCCTGTTTACGATTTCCAAGAAACGGTAGATGTTGTATTCACCAATAATGGAAAACAGGTTGACTTGAACTACACCAGTATCCAAGTTCCTGACCTAGCTTGTCAGGAATACATTGACTTGTACAAACACGGCCGCAGAGGCGAATAAGACAAAGTTTAAAATTGCCGGTTCCGGAGGAATCGGCAATTTTCTACACTTTTATATCCTAAGGAAAAAATCTCGTCCGCTTTCTTAATCTGAAAGATGGAATAATCATCAATTCCATCAATTTCAATGACCTCATCAAATAGCGGATAATTTGTCCTCGAATTGGCAATAACTGTTAATTGGAAAGTGCGAATCATAACCGAATAGCCCGTTTTCAACTTATCATTACTCACCTCCCCGACCGGCATTACATTAACACCAATGGCATAATCAACTTCATCGACTAGAGGATGAGCAGGCAGATTATTCAACAAGCCTCCATCAACGTAATTTTGTTCATTTATCACAATGGGTTTAAAGAGTATGGGAATACTCGATGATGCCTCAACAATCTGCGAGAGTGACCCGCTATTCCAAATCTCCGCTTTACCGGAATTCAAATTAGAGACAGAGACGTATAAGGGTATTTTTAGTTTTTCGAAATCATCGTGTCCAATATGCTCCAGGAGCATGGGTTTTAAAAATTTCAACGTCGTCATTCCCCGCTTCGGAAAGCTCAATGAGAATAAATTCAATAGGGATTTTCCCTTCAAAATTTTCAAAATTTCCTTTGGTCGCAACCCTGCTGCATAGAAGGCACCTATGATGGAGCCCGCACTCGCCCCCGACAATACATCAGGGTAAATACCGTTCTCTTCCAACGCCTGTAATACGCCAAGATGGGCAATCCCACGTGCTCCTCCTCCTGATAATGATATACCTAGTTTCATGTTTGTATTTTGATGTAACAAATAGAGAACCAAAAAATAATAAAATGGTTTTGTTTTTTTGTAACTACTTACCACCTCATGGCTTAAATCAAAAAATGAGTGGCCGATCCTACCGTGAAAGCCCTGCCTGCACTTATGTGCGTGTGCGTATGTAGGGGCTTTCAAGGGAACGAACCTCCCTCCTTCCAGTCGTGAGGTAGGTCTCCTTCATTACATTCAGGAGGCAGGTCGAAGCGGGTGGGTTTGCTGATTTTAGAAGTGAAAAATTGAATATCGAACACCGATGAACGAACGTCGATTTTAGAAGTTTTAAACAAAATGAATTTTGATATGGAAAACGAAATCAGTAAATCTGAAATCTAAAATCGATGTTCTTTGCCTGCCTGTCCGTTGGACGCATACAGGTTCGATAACCCAAGCACGAACCAATAACTTGCAAAAAAATTGAACACGATTTTGGTTATGACGCACTTTATCGGTATTTCTTACCATAAAAAAGGAAGATGCCTTGTGTGTAGTACAAGGCATCTTCCTTTTTTCTTTAGTAAAGTGAAAGTTTACTTTATCTTAGATAACTTTTGAGTGGCATAAACTTCACCATTTCTCTTAACTACTAGAAGATATACTCCCGCAGCCAAATTTTCTAAATCTGAAATACTAGCTTCATTATATCCTGCTTCAAAAAGATATTCATTTCTAACCACCTCTCTCCCAAAGATATCAAGAAGTAGTAATTCGCCCCGAAATGTTTCTGTAATATTAAAAAGTTACTCTACCCGACGTTTTTTTTAAATTACCATTTTTGTCCTCGTTTAGAGTCGATTAAATCAACAAAACTGTAGATATTAAGTCTAAAATTGGGTCGAATATGGTCAGTTTTATTTAAAAATCAAAAACCATCGGGTAGAGAAGGGCAACTTACCTTTTTTTTTCGAAATGAATCGCTCAATTTAGGTGTAAATTAAATATCTTCCACAAACGCTGAATCACTAAGGCGTAGCCATAAAATTATAGCGACCCAATTCTTTAAAATTACTGCTTATCAAGCTTTCTACCTCTCTGCCAGCCAATTCCATAAACTTATGTGCCAGTCGTTCCAGTTGGTCTGGGGAATAATCTTCTGCCTTACCTAGAGAGTGTAAGGTCTTATGGCGCGTCTTGCCATCCACCTTGTAGGATTGAACAATGCGCATGTAAGTGCCAGACTTCTTTTTTTTCACCCGTAAAAATGCCGTGGCACAAAAATACCACCATTTGGCCAGAGAAACAAACATTTTCGCACCACCGCAGTTTTTTCAAAAAATGCACAAAAGTCAATAAAATCAAGGGGGTAACCCTCGAAATTGGGCAAAAAAGGGGTTCTAACTGTCAAAGTCAAGTCCTCTATCATTAATTCTGGTTTCACTGCTTTATTCCTTAAAAAACGTCCTAATGCCACTTCTTCATTTCTATCACTTGCCAATTGACGTAATATTATGCTTTGTTTTTCTATCATCGATTGCTTTACCTTCTGGTATCTCACATCCAAACGTTTATCTCCAAAAATTGTCAAAATTATTTTCATTTGTTCATATATCAAACCTCTTTTTTCTTTCTTTTGTTGACTTATGTATATACGGTAGCCTACGGTCAGCAGGCAGGTTTGACGAGTTACTAATATAGGGAATCATCCACTACTTTCGTGTCAATTCCCAAAATGTAATATTATAGGATTCTAAGCCTGCAGCTTGTGCAAGCTCTTTTTCAAATGGACCGAAAAACCATTTTTTATAATCGGTATTATCAATTTCAACAGAAAAATAAGTTGCGAAA
>JALVDO010000732.1 GCA_027008975.1 Saprospiraceae bacterium
CTTATTCAGCAATACCCCGACAGGGAGGATATTGTCCGCGAATTGGCACCAATCGTCACGGAGGAATGGGGACACTTCCGTTCTGTGCTGGCAGAGTTGGAGAAGCGGAACCTCTCCCTTGGCAGACAACGAAAGGATGAATATGTCAATAAACTGCTTGCTTTCCAGAAGAAAGGAGGTAGTCAGGAAGACCGGCTTCTCGAAAAGTTATTGACCTGTGCGTTGATTGAAGCCCGTAGCTGTGAGCGATTCCGGCTGTTGTCCCTCCACCTTGAAGATGAAGAACTCCGTAACTTTTATCATAAGTTTATGGTTGCCGAAGCGGGGCATTACCATCTCTTCATCGAACTGGCGAAGAGGTATAGTGACCCCGAAAAAGTCAAAAAGCGTTGGCAGGAATATCTCGTGCGCGAAGCCGAAATTATGAAGGAATTAGAACTAAGGGGTGATCGGGTGCATTGAGGGTATCAATACGCTATTCCCCATATGCAACCCTACAAAAATAAATTTGTCTTTATACCAAAAATAGACGTATGAAGCCATATAATTTGCTCTTGTTAATCACCCTACTGTTGAGCGTCGGGAATATTTCCGCACAGAATAACAATTGCTGTTCGCAGAAAGCCTTTTTAGGTATTAATTATCAGTCGATACCAAAAGATGTTGCTGCGAAATTTGGCATTGATAATACTTATGGTCATTACGTTACCAGTGTGATCGAGGGAACGGCTGCCGATAAATTTGGTATCCTACCTCTCGATTACATCTATGGGCTCGACGAGTATCGAGTGGGGCGGGATCAGCGGTTGGGGAGTATCCTTCGCAAGTATAACCCGGGAGATGAGGTGGTTGTCCATTTTTACCGGAACGGTAGAAAGTCGAGTATCAGGTTGGTTTTGGGTAGTACAAATGATAGATATAAATACGGTAGTAAGAAGAAATCAAAGGCTTTCTTTGGTATTTCCCCTTACGGGAAAAGCGGACGTAGTATTGGAGTGAAAGTAAGTGTTGTGAGCAATTCTACAGCAGATGAGATGGGACTTCAAAAAGGCGACGTCATTACCAAAATAAATGGGTATGACATCTTCACGTGGACGGAGATCAGCGGTGCTATTTCGGCGCTTAATCCGGGCGATGAAATTGCTGTTGAATATATCCGGGACGGGCGAACTTACAGCGGGCGTTTACCCATTAAATCCTATAAAGAGACCAAAGGAGAATCTTGTGATGACAATGGTTATTCTTACTATTTCAACTGGGATGAAGATGGCGATTTGAATATCAATGTTGATTTGGATGGGGAGCAGGGCACATTTTCTGACGATGAGGATGAAGTCTTCCCCGAGGGGGAGCAGATTGATATGAACCGGGTCGAAATCAATATTCAGGACAATCCAAAAAATATTCCTACCGGTATAAGGGTACACGGCCAGCCAACATTGAATGTACGAAATATCCGCTTGAGTGCTCAGGATAACGGGCGCTTTAATTTACAATTTGTCGCTACGCGAAGCGAAAGCATCCAGGTGCGAATATACAATGAAGCGGGCAGACAATTGTACCTCTATGATGTATCTGATTTTGAAGGTTTCTTCGAAGATGAAGTCAATCTCTCACAAAATGGCACGGGTAATTATTACCTCTATGTGCAGTCCGGCAATTCTTATGCACTAAAACTATTGGAGTTGAAGTAAATATATCCGACTTTTGCGGCACAATGATGCTGCGTATTGAAAAGAATTGGATAATTGGGCTGGCTGCCCTTCACTTATTGTTGCGAACAATTGTCGCCATATCAACCGGTTTGGGTATTGATGAGGTTTATTACGTCGCCTATGGTCTTTATCCCGATTGGAGTTATTTTGACCATCCTCCTATGTTGGCGGTATTAGAGCGGTTTTTTACATTGGATATGCGATTGATGGGAGCGTTCTTTATCCGCTTAGGTCCACTGGTTG
>JALVDO010000733.1 GCA_027008975.1 Saprospiraceae bacterium
TCCCAAATCCTGCTACTGATGTACTTACCATAGAGGGAAGAGGATTGCAAAAAGTGGAAATACTCAATATGGCAGGGCAAAAACTCAAGTCAGCAAAGGCACAGAGCGATGCAATAACCATTGATATAAGTCAGAAGATTGGAGGGCTATATCTGATTAAAATCATGAGTGAGTCGGGAATAATTTTCAGAAAGGTAGTTATTGAGTAAATTATCTCAACTTTCACTACCTTTGCCGTACAAATATCAAAGAGATGAAGTACAATACCATACCGCTATCCGTACCGACCAGCCCGGAGTGGGTCGAAGCCGTTCTGAATGATTTTGATGCCTTCCTACAGGACCATGCCGACGGAGAGCGAAAAGCCTCCTCCATAGCCATGAGTTTTGTCGCCAAATTCCCAGACAGGGTAGAGATTATCCCCGAATTGATAGAGACGGCACTCGAAGAACTGGAGCACTTCCAGCAGGTGTATGCACTCATGGCAGAGCGAGGGGTACAACTTCGCCATTCCATCGGTGAAGACCTCTATATGAAAGCCCTCATTAAGCAATGCCACTCGGGCAGAGAGGAGCGCTTCCTCGACCGTCTGCTCATCACCTCCGTAGTAGAGACACGCGGCGGCGAACGCTTCAAGCTCGTTTCCGACGCCATCGACGACCCAAAGCTAAAACGCTTCTACAAAGACCTATGGGCATCCGAAGCCAAGCACGGCAGCATCTTCGTCAAGATGGCCCTCAATTACTTCCCCGAAAAACAAGTATATGACCGACTACAATGGTGGATAGAACGAGAAGGCGAAGTCATGAAACAAATGGAGGTTCGGGCGGCTGTACATTGATGCCCCTAGGATCGGGGAGCTGACGACGTAGGAGGAAGATCCCCGAGCCGTAATTAAAAATTATTAGCTGACGACGTAGCAGGCCTGCATCCTGACCAAAGGAAGGGATGAAGATCCCCGAGCCGTAATTAAAAACTATTAGCTGACGACGTAGCAGGCCTGCATCCTGACCAAATGCTTGCCTCACGACAGAAACGAGGGAGGAAGGGATGAAAGCCTGCATCCCAAACGAAGAGAGGGATGATCCCCGAGCCGGTTCATAAATAAACAATCTAAAAAGGTAACTACTTACGAGTACACAATTTTTGTCTAAAAATGCTCCCTGTGAGTAATTACATTTTTTTGATTTAAGAACAAGGAACATAAAGAACACCGAACAAGGAACATCGATTTTAGATTTCAGATTTACAAATCATTCTTGTAATCAAACTTCTTTCTGTTAAAAACTTCAAAAATCGTTAATCCTTGTTCGGTGTTCGATATTCAATTTCTTGCTCATTATCATCTCGGCAGTTCTTACTTTTTGATTTAAATCATGAGGTGGTAAGTATTTACCTAAAAAGAGTATTTGTTCCAAAACCCGCTCCCCGATCTTCCCTTTCCGGTACGGACGCGTATGTGCGTTACTCTCCGGTCAGCTCGGGGATCGGAGTCATCGGCACTACTTCGCCTCGCTCATGAAAAGGCACGGTATAAACCACCTCCTAACTGTGGGCGAGGCGGAAGCCGACATCGTAGTCCCTGCTGTCGGGATTCCAACCAGAGCGGTAGGCAGAGCGACAGTGTCGGGCGCTGCTGTTCCAGCTACCGCTGCGACCCACACGGTAAGAGCCCTTATCAGGACCTTGCGGATTCCGCACTACCCCTTTGTTCGCACACTCCTGGTAGTAATTTTTACTATACCTATCATTACACCACTCCCACACATTCCCACTCATATCGCACAAACCCAGTTCATTGGGCAAAAACTTTCCGACCGGTGACGAATATGAATAACCATCGTTTTGGCTTTCCTCTTTCCAACTTTGCCCACAATTCACATCACAAAAATTGGCATATCTATACAATTTGTCATCGTTATCTGTTTCGGCATATTTATAACCCCGGCTTTTTTT
>JALVDO010000734.1 GCA_027008975.1 Saprospiraceae bacterium
AAAAACTCGGGGTACTCTCCAAAAATTGGAACAAGAGTACCCCAATTTTGTACCTGTTTATTGCAAGGATATTGAACATCAAAAAGATGAACTTATAAAACAAATAAAACGAAAAGTCCAAGACAAGCAAACATTTATCGTTACGACTCGATTAGATAATGATGATATTCTACATAAAGATTTTATCCAAACTGTACAAGATGCCTTTCAACTTAAAAGAGAAAAAGCCGTAGTGGATATCATAAGTGGATATCAACTAGATATTTCAACGAATAAAAACCTCTTATACTACGCCTCATTCAAAGGAAACCCATTTATAAGCTTGGGAGAAAACTTAACCGAGTTACAAACGGTTTTAGATCGAATGCATCATGATTGGGGGCTAGACCATCGCGTTATCACGATTACTAAAAAAAGGCTTTGGATTCAATTAATTCATGGCAAAAACATGTCAAATAAAATCCCTCCTTATTTTTTCAGAGCCGTTAATGCTAATTTCGAGGACTTTGGAATTGAGCAAATTTCAATTGAAAAATCAGGAGCAAGAAAGCCTTTTGTTTTTCTCAAAACACTCATATCGTTGGTAATCTATTTTTTCGTTCGAGTAAAATCAAAAGTGCTACGTATTTTCACCAAACTCAAGTAATAATATTTTCATAAATTATTTTGAGTCGTTCTGCTACGTATTCTTTGCTAAAGTTTTCCTTTATAAAGGCTCTTATGGTTTCAGCGTGAAAGGAACCATAATTTGATATAAAATGAAGCATATCATCCGCCATTTGATGTGGAGAATCAGCATTGAAAAACAAACCATTGAATGGAAATATCAAATCCTCTACCCCACCACACCTCGTGGAAAGAACTGGGAGCCCACACGACATTGCTTCGATGACAACAATGCCAAAGGTCTCTTTTTCACTCGTAAGCACAAATGCGTCTGCATTTTGCAAATGAGTAGCTACCTCCTTTTGACTTTGGTGTCCTGTGAAATTAATTATTGAATCGAGCTCTTTTTTTCTGACAAATTTTGTGAGTTTTTTTCTAAGCAATCCATCACCAATAATTTGCAACCGCGCATTTGGGTAATTTTCATGCAGAATTGAAAAGGCTTCAATTAACAGATGCTGCCGCTTTACCGGCAAAAGATCCCCAACATGAATAAATTTAAAATATTGATTTCTTTGTGGACAATCAGGTGATGGACAAAATAAGTTTACATCAATAAAATTGGGAATAACTTCTACTTTTTTATCCATATACCGCCCTATTAGTACATTTTTCAAATAACTACTAACAGCAAAAACATTATTTGCGCCATTAAGTGCGTCCCGGAGAATGGAGCCTAGCCATTTAGGAGTGCTTCCGTATAGAAAGGCAGAGCTGTGTAGTGTCACAACATAGGGAATATTGTACTTCTTGGACAAATATCGGGCTGCAATTGCACCAAAAAAAGTATGAGCATGAAATAATTGGGGTTTTTCCTCCCGTTCTAAAAAATACCGAAACAAAATATCGAATTGTTTCAACCATTCTCTCAATACCCAGGAATGTCTTCTTGGTGGGAAAAAACCGGTACGGCGATATGTTGGAACATCATTTTCAATAGCGAAGCTATTTTTTAGCACAATTGTTTTCGTTGAGAAACCATACCGAAAATCCAAATCACAAAACAAGACTTTTGCATCAATCTTTTTGTCAATCAAAGCTTGAGTTTGATACATGATAAAGTCGCCATTTGTCGGATATATTTTAGATGGATACCACCCTGCTATAATTACTATCCTCATCGCTAGGAATTTTCAGTTATCACCCCAAACACCTCCACCCAAAGCCCAAAAGCCATCACCCGCCATAAAACCTCAAAGTCATCCACTTGGTAAATGGATTCATTAATAATCCCCCGGCTAGAAGCGATTGCCCTTTTCAGCAAGTGATTAAATTCTTTATTATT
>JALVDO010000735.1 GCA_027008975.1 Saprospiraceae bacterium
GAAAGCTTCCCTCAGGTCGGGATGCTTTCTCGAATTATTATTACCTTGCAGCCTGATTATAAAATCCATCAGGAATGAGCAAGAAAAAGAAACCCACAACTAATAAGTCTACAACCAATAAGGTTAGCACGGCACCACCAATTTCACAGGAAAATGATCGGAAGTTTGAACGGTTATTCCTACCCATCGCCATTGTCGTCTTGTTACTAATGCTGGGTATCTCGACTATCAACGGTATCAATGGGGATGATATCTTTCAGGTTGACTATTCCGAAAAACTAATCGACTACTACACGAGTGGCGGGCAAAACACCGAAGCACTCAACATTGAGAAAGGTAAAATGCACTACTACGGTGGCTTTTTTGAAGTATTGGCAGGTGGTGTAAACAGACTGTTGGGCTTCACGACCTATGACCCCAATTATCATCTGGTGAGACATTTATTAATTGCCTTATTTGGTTTTTTTGCCATCTTTTATAGCGGTAAGCTTGCAAAGGAAATCGCAGGATGGAAAGCAGGTGTTCTCACATTGGTATTACTCTTTCTTTCACCGCGCTTTTTCGGACATGCTATGATGAACCCCAAGGACATCCCCTTTGCAACAGGCTTTGCAGTAGGACTGTATTACCTCTATATGGTATTACAACAAATGCCCAAACCCCATTGGAAAGACCTGCTTGGACTTGGACTGGGCATTGGCATTGCGATTGGTGTCCGGGCGGGTGGTTTGTTGCTACCTGCTTATGCATTGTTTATTGGTGCTGTTCATTTTTTATCAAAATATGGTATTGCCGGTATCGGAAAAAATTTCAAAATTGGCATAAAATATATCACCTATTTGCTGGCGGCGAGTGCGTTTGGCTATGTTTTTGCCATTATTTTTTGGCCGGCAGCTTTACAATCGCCTTTAAAATTCCCTTTTGAGGCACTAACCGAATTCTCGAAAATAGGAACCCGCCTAAGGGTATTATTTCAGGGAGATAATATCATGTCCGATGTGACACCCTGGTATTATGCGCCTCTTTGGATGCTAAAGACCATACCACTTTTCACATTAATCGGATTGGCGGGCAGTCTCGTTTTCTTACCGAAATGGAAAAATAAATACTCCGTCACAGCAATAACGCTTCTGTTTTTTGCTGCTCTCTTTCCGGTCGTATATGTTGTCTATAAGGATTCTACTTTACACGACGGCTGGCGACACCTCATTTTCGAGTATCCCCCCATGGTCATTATTGCATCCTTGTTTTGGATAGAACTTCAGGACGCACTAGCTTCCAACAAATGGGGAAAACAAATTGCCTACGGCATACTCGCCATTTTGATGATTAACCCTGCGGTTTTTATTGCTCGTAATATCCAGCAGCCTTATATTTTTTTCAACCCCATTGGTGGCGGAATAAGTGGAGCATTTGGAGATTATGAAACAGATTATTGGGGTGTTTCTGTCCTGCCGGCATTAGAGTGGATGGAAAGTCAGGGCATCCTTTCGGATAATATGCAGGACACTGTTGTACTCGGAACGACTTTTCATTTCAACACCAGTCATCAAATTCCATTGAGCTTTCGCAAAAAAGTAAAAGTGAGGTATGTGCGCTTCAACGAACGCTACAAAACGGATTGGGATTACGGTATTTTCCCTTCTCGCTTCTTCCGTTCTCCACACTTAAAGAGCGGACATTGGCCCAATAGCAAAAGCATCCATACCGTCATGGCTAATGGCAACGTCCCCATCTGCACAATTGAGCAAAACAAGGAAAAATTTGCCACAAAAGGAGAAGCCGCCATGAAAGCAAAAAACTTCCCGCAAGCGATAGACTGGTTTAAAAAAGAGGTAGAAAAATATCCGGATAATGAACTCGCCTGGATGGGCCTAATGCAGGCTTACACCAATACAGGTAATCCAACGGAAGCAGCCAATACCGGTGAAAAGCTGCTCCAAACA
>JALVDO010000736.1 GCA_027008975.1 Saprospiraceae bacterium
CACAGAGTCTGACCCAAATAACCAAAGTGTGGGACTTGGCGGCCGGCCGGACAGAGACGGTAAGGTCACGCTTGATGCCTGCATTATGAATCATAAAAACCAATGTGGCTCCGTTGCCTTTTTGCAGGATATTGAAAACCCAATAGCTGTGGCGCGGAAGGTAATGGAAGAGACGCCACACGTCATGCTGGCCGGAGAAGGCGCTTTACAGTTTGCATTGGAAAAGGGATTTGAAAAGAAAAATCTATTGACTGAAAAATCAAAAAAAGAATGGCAGGAGTGGCTGAAAGAATCAAAATATAAGCCTATTATCAATATCGAAAACCACGACACCATCGGAATGCTGGCAATGGATAAAGCCGGCAATCTATCCGGCGCATGCACCACAAGTGGGATGGCGTATAAACTCCACGGAAGAGTCGGTGACTCTCCCATTATCGGTGCGGGATTATTCGTTGATAATGAGGTGGGGGCTGCTTGCGCAACGGGAGTCGGAGAGGCTGTTATCCGAGTAGCAGGGGCGGCCATTGTGGTGGAACTGATGCGACAGGGAAAATCGCCAACGCAGGCGTGTAAAGAAGCCATCGAACGCATAATCGCTAAGCACGATAACATCGGAGGGCTCCAGGTCGGTTTTCTGGCACTAAATAAAAAGGGTGAACACGGAGGTTATAGCGTTTATAATGGATTCAATTATGCCTTGCGGGATAAAAAACAAGAAGTGATGGTCGATGCGGAAAGTTTTAAAAAGTGGGAGTGATTGAAAATTGAAAAACCATTGACGTAACGGGAGCAGTGCAAGTTTACATTTTCAAACTCTAATTTGATTTATATTTTGATTCTAATTTCAAAAATACCATTAATTGTCTTTTTGGTCGCGACGGGTATGCAATTGCTTTATTGGGGCGGATTGTACAGTCGCCTGATAGGAAAGATTCCAACAAGCTATCCGCCGAAACAACAGAGAGAGGGGGTTTCTGTCATTATTTGTGTGAAAAATGAGGCAGAGAATTTACAAAAAAATTTACCGGTTATTCTATCCCAGCGTTACCCGAAATTTGAAGTAATTGTCGTAAATGATCATTCAGATGATAATTCTTGGGAAATAATTTTGCATTTTAAAGAAAATAGTTGCATCTTGCAGCCGATAAGTTTGGGTCGGGAGTCCTCTCTCGGGAAAAAGGAAGCGCTAAGTAGAGGCATAGCGGCTTCAAAATATGACTTATTACTTTTAACCGATGCCGATTGTTCGCCGGCGAGTCCTGATTGGATTTCGAAAATGGTGGACGGATTGAGGGGCGAAAAAAAAATCGGTTTAGGCTATGGACCATTCTACACACACAAAGGCTTTCTAAATACCATATCAATATACGAGACAGTTTTAACCGCTATCTCATACCTTTCATTTTCAGTTGTAGGTCTGCCGTATATGGGCGTTGGGCGAAATCTAATTTATCGAAAATCACTCTTTGAGAGTGCAGGTGGTTTTCGGAAACACGCGCACATCCAATCGGGAGACGATGACCTGTTTGTCAATCAGGTGGCAAATAAAAACAATACCACCATGATTATCGAGCCGTCCGCTTTTGTCTTTTCGGAAGCAAAAACGGATTGGCGAGGCTACTATTACCAAAAATCACGACATTTAAGTACAGCGAGCAGCTATCGGCCGGTTCATAAAGTGCTACTAGGAGGGTTCTCCGCAAGTCACTTTATGCACTATTTCGGTCTGATGGTGCTGCTTTTTTTTCATCACTACTTATGGATAGTTGCCATAGGATACGGAGTGAGAATGTTGATGGTTGTTTACGTAATGGGTAGCCTTTCCGGCAAATTAGGGGCAAAGAAAATTATCCCTTTTATTCCAATACTGGATTTCCTTTACGTATGCTACTATCTAATATTCGCACCGAGTTTGTTAAATAAAGCGAAGACAAAAAAATGGAAGTAGCAACAGTAGCACATGGATTAACACAGAAAGCAAACAACGATTTTGAATGGGTAAAAAAAGCCATTTCGGGAGACCAAAAGGCTTATGAACAATTGATGAACAGACATCGGGGTTCCATCTTTCATCAAATGTATAAGATGACAGGTAATACCGAGGATGCGCATGATTTGACGATTGAAGCGTTTGGTAAAGCATTTGTCAAGCTGCCTTCCTACGAGCCGCGATTTGCTTTTAGCACCTGGCTGTATAAGATAGCCTCTAATAATTGTATTGATTTTATACGGAAGAAAAAAATCAATGCCTATTCCATCGACGTCCCTTATGAAGTGGATGGGAACCAACACTTTGCTAGTAACCTCCCTTGCGAAACGCCAAATCCGGAGGAAAAAGTCATTCGCGAACAGCGAAGAAGCATGACAAGAAGGCTGGTCGCAAGACTTGGTGATAAATATCGCCAGATGATTGAGTTGCGCTACTTTGAAGAGATGAGCTACCAGGAGATATCTGCTGAGCTCGATCTCCCTCTTGGTACAGTCAAAGCCCAGCTATTCCGGGCGAAAGAAATTCTGCATGAACTATTAGAGCAATCCACTACTAGAACCAATTTCTATAACAGTGGCGATTTTAGCTCTATCCTCGCAAGGGCGGTGTAACATCGCTACGCTAGAAAATTTTCACAAAAGCAGATGGGTAAATGATACGTGGTGATAACGCAGTTCGTCACTGAAGGCATTTTGGAGCAAAAATGGTGTACTTGTAAGTAGTTACAAAAAAAGAAGCCGTTCTGATAAAATCGGAACGGCTTGCATATGTGGATTGTTTATTTGGCAATCAAGAAATTTACTTATTCTTTCTTCATTCGCTTGGTGGTAATCACCTTTTTATCAGCGTTTAAAAATTGAACTAAGTAAATACCCCGTGGTAAATCGCCAACGTAAAAACGCTCGCCAATCTCATACTCGAAAGCCTTGACAATTCTTCCCACGGTATTATAGACGGTAATAGATTTTACTACCTTATTATCCGTAATCCCCAACTCGGTTGTGACCGGATTGGGATAAATTCGGATGTCAACTTTTTCTTTTACCGGCATGAACTTTAACCCGGACGAAAAACTCGTCTGGCTGAAAGCCGCACCTGATAAGAAAATAAAAATAACTAAAAGTAAAGTTTGCTTCATAAAAAACATTTTTTTAATCATAGGAATAGGTGTACTTACCATTTGAAGCTATAAATATATGACAAAAATTACAATTTGTCAAATTTTCACTTGTGGCACCCCTGGTTTTAGCACAAAAAAGAACAAAATACATCTTTTCCTAAACCAAATCCTCTCCAAAACTGACCTGATACCGATGTTTTTATGCCGGTTGGAAAATAAGGAATAGACTGCTAATAAAATTATTCTTCAATTGTTGCCTGCTCCTTGAAGTAAGCTGCAAATTCGTCCAAAGTCATCGTTCCTATATCGCCTTCTCCCTGTTTTCGGACAGAGACTGTATTATTCTGCGCCTCCTTCTCTCCGACGATGAGCATAAAGGGTATTTTCTTTAATTCCGTATCCCTGATTTTTCTGCCAATAGATTCCGTTCTGTTGTCCACAACACCCCGGATGTCATAAGCTTTTAATTCCGTTTGTATTTTGTTGGCCAACTCCTCGTATTTTTCACTTATCGGCAAGACGGCGTATTGCTCCGGTGTCAGCCAAAGTGGGAACTTACCCGCCGTGTGCTCAATCAAAATACTCATGAATCGCTCCAAAGAGCCAAAAGGTGCTCGGTGTATCATCACCGGTCGGTGAGGCTGGTTATCGGCACCTATGTACTCCAATTTGAACCGATCCGGCAGGTTGTAATCCACCTGAATAGTACCCAATTGCCAAGAGCGTCCCAATGCATCTTTTATCATGAAGTCGAGTTTGGGTCCGTAAAATGCTGCTTCTCCAAGTTCTGTTATCGTTGGTAATCCGACCTCGGCAGTCGCTTCGATGATTGCTCTTTCCGCATTTGCCCAATTTTCATCTGAGCCAATGTATTTTTCTCTATTGTCGGGGTCCCGTAGCGAAATTTGGGCAGTGAATTCCTTGAATCCCATCTTTCTAAATACCATGGTCGTCAAGTCCAATACCTTTAGGAATTCTTCTTTTACCTGTTCCGGCGTACAGAAAATATGTGCATCGTCCTGAGTGAAACCACGTACTCGCGATAATCCATGCAATTCTCCACTTTGCTCGTAGCGATAGACCGTGCCAAATTCGGCGATTCGGATTGGTAATTCTTTATACGAATGAGGGCGATTGCCAAATATCTCGCAATGGTGTGGGCAATTCATTGGCTTTAGTAAAAATTCTTCCCCCTCTTTTGGTGTATGAATGGGTTGGAAGCTGTCTTCTCCATATTTTTCGTAATGTCCCGAAGTGACGTACAACTCCTTTTTGCCAATGTGGGGTGTTGTTACCAACTGGTAACCCTGCTTTTCCTGTTCTTCCATTAGGAAATTCATCAGTCGTTGTCGTACGGCATTTCCTTTAGGTAACCAGATGGGGAGTCCTGCTCCCACTTTTTCGGAGAACATAAACAACCCCAACTCTGCTCCCAATTTTCGATGGTCGCGTTTCTTTGCTTCCTCTAAAAGATGCAAGTATTCGGTTAGTTCCTTTTGCTTTGGAAAAGTGATGCCGTAAATCCGCGTCATCTGCTTGCGGTTTTCATCTCCCCTCCAGTAAGCGCCCGCAACTTTCAGCAGTTTGATAGCTTTGATTTTTCCCGTATTGGGAATGTGTGGGCCACGGCACAAATCGACAAAATCACCAACTTGGTAAAAGGTGATAGTGCCATCCTCCAGTTCTTCCAGCAACTCCAATTTGTATTCATCACCCTTCTCTCTAAAGTATGCAATGGCATCCTCCTTTGACATCTCCTTTCGGATGTACTCGTTTTTTTGGCGGGCAAGTTCTATCATTTTCTGCTCGATCTTGGGCAGGTCGTTGACGGAAATCTGCCGGTCACCCACATCAATGTCGTAGTAAAACCCATTTTCCACCGGAGGCCCAATACCCAACTTTACGCCGGGGTACAGTATTTCGAGTGCTTCTGCCATCAAGTGTGCAGAAGAATGCCAGAAGGTCTCCTTCCCGCCCTCATCATTCCACGTAAGCAAAGATACCTTCGCATCTTTGTGGATTGGCCGAGTGGCATCCCAAATTTCTCCGTCTATCTCAGCAGAAAGTACATTTCGTGCCAGTCCTTGACTGATAGATTCTGCAATTTGCATGGCTGTTGTTCCGGCTTCATACTGTCGGACATTCCCATCGGGAAAAGTGATATTTATCATGGTTATAGTTTAATGCCATCGAGCATACAAGACCCGCTGGCCTTACAAATGGGCGCATTTAAAAAGAAATACACCTCTACAAATCAAAAACGAAACGCAAAATTACTTTTTTATATACTAAGAAGCAATTTTTGAAGAAGATGACTGTGAGAAAATGTGGAAAAGAGCAAAACGCGCTTGTTTTCACTCTGGATAAGAGATTGTCCTTTTTGTCATCTTTTTTGTCGAAAACAATGTCAAATTGACTACTATTTTTGCTGTTGTCGGTCAATGTGACCAGTTTCAAAAACTGGCATAAAAATTGAACTCCAATTTACGAAAAAACACTAAAAATAAGTAAGATGAAAGTTAATAAATCAAAATTACTGGAGCTTAATAAGACCTTTAATCAGTTGGGGAATAAACTGAGGAAATACATTAAAAGGAAGCTTCATATCGGGGCGAAAAACAATATTATTTCCAAGAAGTTTTACTCCGTTGAGGGAGTGTTAGATGACGTTTATCTGATGAGTTTTGATGAGTTGGAAAAGATGCCGGATAAGTTTAATGCGAAGGTGTCACTTTTGAAAAATACCATCCGGAAATTGGATGAAATTTTAAAGACAGAGGGCTTTTTTAGTAATAGAAACAAAATACACATCAGCCAATTGCTAAAGGAAGAATTAAGCAGCCTAAAAGAAGAATTTACGACCGATGGAGATGGAGATTTAATCCCTTTTGAGGAATTAGATGATATTTCTTATCACCTAAAAGAGGATGAAGATAAAATACAGCTCATTGATGAAGATACAGCGGTACCACTTGATGGTACTACAGCCGTCAATGAAGAAATGTTGCTGGATGAAGCTTATGGAAATACGGGCTTTGTTAGCAGAACCATATTTGAATTAGCTGTCCTTGGCGAGGTGTCTGCGCAAGATATTTCGGAGGCACTCGAAGTCGATAGTCAGGATGTAAAGGCTGTTATTCAGATAATGGGAACAAAATTGATTAACCAATAAAATTCAGGAAAAATGCTTAAGGTAAACAGTAGTGTAAAACAATGGTGGTGGCTATTTGTAATAGGCCTGTTAATGATATTATTTGCTTCTTATATTTTATTCTTCCCGCTACCTGCTTTTGTGGGGATAAGTGTCTTTTTTGCTTCACTTATTTTTGCATCGGGAATCATGCATCTGATATTCTCTCTTACCAACCGGAAAGTGTTGAGTGGTTGGGGGTGGTATCTGACCATTGGAATTTTTGAAGCGCTTGCCGGATTAGCATTGCTCATGCAGCCTGCTTTGGCGATGACAACCGTGATTATTTTTACCGGTTTTTGGCTTATGTTTAGGGGTATTATGAGCATTAATCTGGCACTTGAATTGAAGAAATTAGAACTGAAAGGCTGGGGTTGGTCTATGTTTTGGGCGGTAATGACCCTGATACTAAGTTTTTTCGTTTTGATTAATCCAATATTGGGTGTGATAGGTGTGGTAATACTGACTGGTTTGCCGTTGCTTTTTGCGGGCATCTCAGCAGTAATGTTTTCATTTGTTTTGAAAAATTTGTTTAAGTAAGTTGAGCCTGGTATTGGAATAAAAAGGGCGGGAGATTATTCTTCTGCCTTTTTTTGTTGGTGGAGTCAAAGCAGATTTGCCGAACCCCGAGTGGAGCGAAGCTTCAGACAGGGAGAAAATCGAGGTTCTGCGTACTCATAATTAAATGATATTCCGTAAATTTACGGTTTTCTTACAACAATGCTACAACCATGCACAAAGACATCAACGCAAAACTGGAAAAGCTGGCTCAATCCCTTGAAGGCGAATTACTTTGGAGCCAACTGATGCGAACCCTTTATGCGACGGATGCTTCGGTGTATAAGGTCTATCCTTTGGCGGTTTGTTATCCCAAAAGTACAGCTGATATTCAGCAGCTGATTCGGTTTGCCAATGAGGAAGGGGTGCCGATCATTCCAAGAGCGGCGGGGACTTCTCTCGCCGGACAGTGCGTCGGTGAAGGCATTGTTGTCGATGTTTCGAAGCACATGACCGGGATATTGGAGTTTAATGCCGAAGAAGGATGGATAAGGCTTCAACCCGGAGTGATTCGGGATGAGTTGAACCGTTTTTTGGCACCATACGGCTGGTATTTTGGTCCTAATACAGCGACGGCAAACCGTTGTATGATAGGCGGAATGGTAGGCAATAATTCCTGTGGTAGCACTTCTATTGTTTATGGCTCTACGCGCGATCATTTGTTGGAGGCAGAGGTGGTGCTTAGCGATGGTTCGGTCGCTCAATTCGGAAGAGTCTCCAGGGAGGATTTTTTTGAAAAAGCCAAGGGCGAAAAACTCGAAAATAAACTCTACAAAGCCTGTTATGAATTACTGAAAGAGGAAGCGACAAGAGCAGAAATTAAAATGGAATATCCACAGCCAAAAATCAGGCGCCGTAATACTGGCTACGCCATCGATTTGCTGAGCCGAACGAATATTTTTGAGCCCAAGGGCGATGATTTTAACTTCTGCACCCTGCTTGCCGGCTCGGAAGGTACCCTAGCTTTCACGACGGCAATAAAGCTAAATCTGGTACCCTTGCCGGAGAAGGAAGAGGCCGTTGTCGCGGTGCACTTTGAGACTATTAGGGCGGTGATGGAAGCCGTCCCCGTTATTATGCAACAGCATCCGACAGCCTGCGAGATGATGGATAGCATCATACTCGAACTCAGTAAGCAGAATCGTGAGCAATTGAAGAACCGCTTCTTTGTAGAAGGTAACCCACGGGCTATTTTGATGGTCGAATTCAGGGGTAAAACCGAGGCGGAAGCCCTGCAAAAAGCCCAAAAACTCATTGATACGCTGAAGGCCGCGGAAAGGGGTTATGCTTATCCCGTTATCACTGGAAAGAGGACAAAAGCAGTATGGGATTTGCGCAAAGCAGGACTCGGTATCCTTGGCAATATGCCGGGAGACAAAAAAGCAGTCGCCTGCATCGAAGATACCGCCGTCCCCATTGATGACCTTGCGAATTACATCGACGAATTTTCAGACCTGATGAAGCAATTCGGTCAGGAAGCGGTGTATTACGCCCATGCTGGGGATGGTGAACTGCACTTGCGTCCCGTTCTTAATTTGAAAAGCGAGGAGGACAGAAACTTATTTTATGAAATTTCTTTGGCTACTGCCAAATTGGTCAAAAAATATAAAGGCTCTCTTAGTGGAGAGCATGGCGATGGTCGGGTACGAGCGCCTTTTATCCCACTAATGATTGGCGAAAAAAACTATCAACTGCTCAAAAATATCAAGCGGCAATGGGATCCAAACGGTATTTTTAACCCCGGAAAAATAACGGATGCACCACCGATGAACGAATCCCTGCGTTACGAGGTAAACCCTCCGAAGCCCGATTTTAGTACCATTTTTGACTTTTCTACTACCGGAGGCTTGCTCGGTGCCATCGAGAAATGCAATGGCTCGGGAGATTGCCGAAAGTTGGATGGTGCCGGCGGGACCATGTGCCCGAGTTATCGTGGCAGCCGAGATGAAAAAAGCACAACGCGTGCCCGTGCCAACGCACTTCGGGAATACCTGAGTAAGGCGAATGTTCCCCATCCTTTTGATTCGGAGGACTTGTATGAAATGCTCGATTTATGCCTGTCTTGCAAAGCCTGTTCCTCCGAGTGTCCCTCGAATGTTGATATGGCGAAGTTCAAGGCGGAATTTTTGCATCAGTATTACAAAACCAATAAGGTCCCACTGCGTTCCCGGTTTTTTGTGGCTTCTGCCAAACTGAACCAACTCGGTAGTCTGACCCCGGCATTGACCAATTTAATACTCAAAAATAAATTTTTCAGCGGTTTGCTCAAAAGTACTTTTGGCATTGCCAAAAAGCGGGAGCTCCCCCTGCTAAGCAAACAAACACTAAGTAACTGGTACAAGAAAAACCATGAAAAATGGAAGCCCGAAAATCCTATTCAAACCGTGTGGTTATTCTGCGATGAGGTAATCAACTTCAACGATGCGGACATTGGTATTAAAGCCATTAAGCTGCTGTCAGCGCTCGGTTATCAGGTCAACATGTTGCCCTGGATGGATAGTGCGCGCGTCCATATATCCAAAGGGATTTTGGAGCCGGCTAAAAAGGCAGCCCTGAAAAACGTACAAACTTATACACCGCTTATATCCAAGGATGAGCCTCTAATCGGTATAGAGCCATCTGCAATTCTGGGCTTCCGGGATGAGTACATTGGCTTCCTGCGGGGCGAAAATCAGGAAAAGGCAAAGACACTGGCAGAGAACACCTTTATCATCGACGAATTTTTTAGTCGGGAAATCGAAAAAGGGCGTATCCAAAGCAGTTCTTTTACCACGGTACCTGCGAAGGTATTATTGCACGGACACTGCCACCAAAAAGCACTTTCCGACCAGCAATTTACTGCTAATATGTTGAGTTTGCCGAAGAATTATTCTGTGGAGATCATCCCCTCCGGCTGCTGTGGTATGGCGGGTAGCTTCGGCTATGAAAAAGAGCACTACGAGCTCAGCCAAAAGATAGGAGAATTGGTACTCTTCCCCACAATAAGGAAAGCAGACGAAAAGACCATCATCGTCGCTCCCGGCGCCAGTTGTCGCAGCCAGATAAAGGAAGGCGTCCAGCGAAGTGCTCTGCATCCTGTGGAGGTGTTGTGGGAAGCTTTGCTTGTTAATACCTAAAATAAGTTGACCCCAAAAGGCAATCGAAAATAGCAAAGCGAGCGGTCTAGTTTTATGTTATGGAAGTTTTGGTGGAGAAACAAGGAACTCAAGACAAAGAACACAGAACAAACAAACAAGCAACACTTTTCCCTCTCAACCGTTATACTCACGAAACATATACTGACGACGGGGTGAATTACCGAAAATGGAAATAACTTAAATCCCATGTCAGCATATACTGACGACGGGATATATTACTGCGAATCCCGTGTCAGCATATACTGACGACGGGATATATTACTGCGAATCCCGTGTCAGCATAAATACTTTAATCGACAAAACTTACATTTTGCATAATCGGTTATTTATCCCGCTTCAAGTATAGCCTATTAGCATAAGTCGTAAACAAAAATCAAAAAGGTCAATGGGGTATCATTCCAATCATAATCATATAAAAAAATGGACAATTGGGCTATTGGTGACAATCTTATGCCTTGCCCAAAACACCTATGCCCAGCGTTTACCCACCGGTAATAGAAGCAGCAATCCCCCGACGACGAGTAGAGACACTACCTTTTCGGGAGCACAGGGGGATGCCAACAATACCATCGATACCTTTGGCGTGTTTTACATCCATTCCGGTTATCCTGCTTTCGCAAAATCCTATCAAGATACCGCCCTGAATAAATACACCCATCAATACGACCTCACTCGGCAAAGGGCAATAGATTTGATGAATCTCGGCAACTTTGGGTCAGCGACCCACTCTTTACTTAGTATTCCGGACAGGCATCGCGGATTTTACGTCGGGCTGGATGCTTTTAATCCTTATATGAAATGGGGAGACGAGCTGCCATTTTACATTGTAAAAAAAGCCTTTTCGGAGTTGGGTGCTTTTATTGGATCGGAGCAGGCAGATGAGGCTTATTATGCTAAATTTGGGCAGAATTACGCCAACGGCTTTGCGCTTTCTGTTGATTACAGGCGTATTAGTCAACTGGGCAGACTCTCGCAATACAGCAGGCAAAACACGAGAAATACAGCACTTGCCACAGGTGTCCGGTACCAGGGAGCAGCAGGTCGCTACGAAGGATTTTTTACTTTTGCGGCCAATACCATCGAGCAGGAAGATAATGGCGGCGTCTATCAGGAGCCGGATACTATCAACCTCGGTGACAATCCGTCTTTTTCTCTTTCTTCAGGAGCTATTTTGCTATCTGCCGCCAAGACGCGCCATCAGTATCGACGGTGGGGATATACCCACTATTATCGATTGAGAAAGACAAGGCAGGACAGCAATCGCGTGGATAGAAAACGGGTTTACAAAATAGCACACGATTTTTTTTACAGCCGGGATAGATACAAATTTAGCGCAGCATTAGAACCAACGGATACACTTTTCGGAAAGTGGTTTCCCGGTTTGGCTGTCGATGAAAGAGGGCTTCGGGTGTTTATGAAGGACTTTAGCGTAAGCAACCAATTCAGAATCATTACACATGCGGCTCAAAAAGCCGGCAAAGACGGTCGTCCAACGCCTTTTCGGGGTGATTACCTCTCAGTTGGTATTGTTCATCATCGGCATCAATTATATATGGAGCCCTCCGATACCGTTATTAATAATTTATTCCTGACCGGAGAATGGGTATTGCCCCTCAAAGATCGCCTCAAACTCAAGGCCAAAGCACACCTCGGATTATGGGATAATGCAGGAGATTATCTACTATCCGGCTCTTTGAAAATCAATCTAAAAAAAGCGGGTATCCTTACCGCCAACTTGACGAGCCAGCTGAATAGCCCCTCTTGGATACAAAGCCAATTTCGAGTCTCTCAAAAGCGCCTTTGGCAAAACGATTTCAACAAGACACTCAGCAACCAATTGGAAGGCAGCTACGAATTAGCCCAATTCCATTTTAAGGCAATGGGAATTTATCGCCTTGTACACAATCACATTTATTTCGACACGCTGGGATTTCCCCGGCAAAACGAAAGCCCGATTAGTGTGCTTTCCCTTGTAGTAACCAAAGATTTTCGGCTCGGTAAGTTCCATTTGGACAACACCATCGTCTGGCAGGTGTCGAGTAGTGAGTTGATACCCGTCCCGCAATGGTTTGGCAAACATAGCTTGTATTTTAGGAGTCGCTTCAGAAAGATGCTTTTTCAGGTTGGGGCAGATGTGCGATACGTCGATAAATTCCAATCCTATTACTACAATCCCGTGACCGGCAATTTTCAGCTGCAAAGCAGACAGGTGTTGCATTTTTATCCTAATCTCGACCTTTGGTTCAGTTTTAAAGTCAAAACCTTTCGCTTTTTTGCAAAATACGAAAATATGACCCGACTGCTAGGACGAAAATCGTTTTTCTACACGACTGCTTTTTATCCTTACCCCAACGAGGGTTTGCGTCTTGGTGTATGGTGGCGCTTTGTTAATTAGTCTTCTTTGAGTAATTCATAGCTCCTGAAATCATCCCGAATAACCTTGATTATTTCTTTGCTAAAACGTTTTCCCAGATACCGGGCTACTTGTTTTTTTACCCAAAACATTAGACGCTTATTCGTTCGGCGAGCAAATTTATACTTCATAAAAAAGGAGTCGTCTTCAGGGTTGTATTCATCCTTGGCACCCCGATTGAAATCAACGATTATCTGCTGAAATACGCCGGTAAGTCGATGCCTAATTAGGCTCTTCAGCGCCAGGAGTTGTCCAATGTGTATATGAGGAAAATCCATTGGTTTTTCATAGGGAACTTTGTAGATGGATTCGTTATTGTTTTCCGGCTTTCGGTCGGCTACAATGACGTCCGGATCGGGAATAATCGGCAGAAAAGCAACCCGATTCCCATCTTTATCCGCTCTGTAAAAGCGAAACCGGTCTTTCATTTCCTTCGTCCAACCCTGATGAATGTAGTGATTTTCATCCTCCCGCTTGGCAAAATAATAGCGGATAAAAGACTGAGCGTTACGTCGCCCCAGTTCAAAATCGTGTTGCCGAAAATCCCTGCTAAAAAAACCACTGAAGCCCCCCAATGCGCCACAGGCAATTGGATTCTTAACCACTTTTCCACCTACTTTCCTCGTTGGCTCTATCAAAAAGCGGTCGCTGTTTTCATCAGAAAGCGCCTCGAATAAATCGTCCTGTTTAAACATGACCTGATTGCGAAATGTACGAATCAAATGGGGAAAAACTTTCAACAACCCCGTTCCGATATTCAGAATATCATCCGAAACGTGCGTCGGAAAAGGATCAATCATAATCAGGGAATAATCTTTTTGCTCCTTCCGCTCAATTCGGTTTGTTTTTTCGTATAGCAGGCGATTGGCAAGCCCCAGAGGTTCATTGTTAATCATACCCCCGTCCACTGCGATAAAATCATAACTTTCTCGTCCTGTAACTTCCTCCGAAAGACTTACATTGTTTTTGTGCCCCGGAAATAAATCAGCCGCGTATTTTTCAATATATTTTCGCTGAATATTTTTTTTACGGGCTCTGAGTCCAAGCGGGAAAGCACTAGTGCACTTAGCGGCTGCAATCAACTCTTCCTTATGTGAATCACGGGTCAAATCCAGATTAAAATACCGGTCACTTTCGCCCTTACCAAGTCGATATCTAAAATGACCACTATGCATGGTGATGGTAGAAGGGCTTGAATTTTGATAAGACTTATACTCAATATTGAAGTCGAGCCCCTTGAGATTGGTGACCGTTAGTACAAGGTCTAAATCTTTGGATATGTAAGCCGGTCGCTCCTGAATGGAGAAGGTCTTCTTTAATGCTTTATTGGCAATAGCATCAATGGGGAGGGAGTTTAAAATGGACTTCACCTCAGTCGCCTGCGGGTTTTCTGCCGGCAAATCGTTGGTGCTAAACAGTTGTTTTATCATGGAAGCGTCACGACGTTCGACCATATTAACCCAACAATCGTATAGTAGATTATCTTTTCCTTCTCTGTTTTCGTGATTAACAGGACGATGCTTTTTAGTAAGGGCAAAGGGTAGTAATGCTGCTGTTATTCCACCCGCTGATGCACCGCTGACCACTTCGATAATGACCTCGTAATCATTGGGAATATTTTCCTCTCCAGTTCGCTTGGCATCCTCCCATTTTTGTAGGGTCTCTATCAGGTAATCGACCACCCCGGCAGTATAAGCTCCGGCAGAGACAGCCCCCGCCATTGTCAGACCAAGTCTGTATGTTTTTTTTGCCATGGTTTTTAGTGTTTTGTTAAGAGCTTACTCCGGCTCAAATCCGAGAATCACACTAAACTTGGAGTGATTTCGGATATACCCCTGATCTTCGTTTTGGCTACCGTCCTTATCCAATCCAATACCATAATCAAATCCAAGCAACCCAAACATTGGGAGGAAAACACGGGCGCCGACACCTACCGACCGTTTTACATCAAAGGGATTATACTCCTTAATACGCCTCCAGGAATTACCCGCCTCCATAAATGCTAAAACGTAAATGGTAGAAGAAGGATTAAGAGAAATAGGATAACGCAACTCGACCGTGAATTTATTAAATACCGGTGTGGCAATGGTCTTTGACCCTACCTTATTAGCAGGCAAGTCCTCCACTTCATAACCCCTCAAGGCAAATAAATCCTCGCCGGTGAAAGCGTATTGGTTGTTATTGATACCGTCACCGCCCAACTTAAACCGTTCAAAAGGTGAAGTACCCAACTCTTTATTATAAAAGCCGAGCAACCCAAATTTGGCTGCCGCTTTCAAGACCAACTTACCGGTGAGGGTCGTGTACCATTCCGCATCAAATCGCCATTTGTGATACTCCAACCACTTGTATCGCTCTTCCGGCGTAAGCGCAGCATAGTCTTTGTCTTTATTAAATAAAGAGTAAGGCAAGGTCATTTGAAGCGACAACGAAAATTTTGACCCTTCCTGTGGGAATATTGGTTCATTGATTGTTGTACGAGTCAATGTTTGCTTCAGGCTAAAATTCCTAAAAGCACCATTCGAGATGGTCTCTCCTGCATCCGTTTGGAATTGTCTGAAGTAGTTATCCAACACGATGGATTGCAGGTTGAGAGCAGTAGAATAGATGAAGTTATCATCCGGCCAATTCAGTCTTGTACCAAGGCTGACACTGCCGTTGATGATGTCAAATTTGCCATAGCCATCTAATCCTTTCTTACCGATCTGGAATCGATTAAAGAATCCGCCCACAGAGAGTGAGGTTGGCTTTTTGCCCCCTAACCAAGGCTCCGTAAATGAAAGATTGTAGGACTGGTAAAACCGCCCGTTGGACTGCGCACGAATAGAAAGGCGCTGTCCGTCTCCCATCGGAACGGGTTGCCATGCTTTTTTATTGAAAATATTCCGAATGGAAAAGTTGTTAAACGATACACCAAGCGTACCAATAACCCCTTGGTATCCTCCCCATCCAGCCGATAACTCCAATTGGTCGGATGGACGTTCTTCAAGGTCGTATTCAATATCAACAGTTCCCCTTTGTGGATTGACGGGCGTATTGATGCCGAGTGCTTCCGGATTGAAATAACCCAGATTCATCAATTGTCGCTGAGAGCGGATAATATCGGTACGACTAAATTTTTTGCCGGGCATGGTGCGCAACTCCCTACGGATAACATGCTCATGGGTGCGATCATTCCCCTTGATGACGACCTTATCAATCGTCGCCTGGGGTCCTTCAAATATTCTGATTTCGAGGTCAATAGAGTCTCCATAAACTGCTGTTTCGATTGGATCAACCCTGAAAAAGAGATAACCATTATCCATATACAGCGTACTGACATCCCGTCCTTCCTGACTAAAACTCAAGCGCGTGTTCAGCAGTTCCTGATTATAGACATCTCCTTTTTCGATACCCAAAATGCTCTGGAGCGTCTTAGTGTCGTAAATAGAGTTGCCCTTCCAGGTAATATTATTGAAGTAATAAGGGTTGCCTTCCTCTAAATTGATTTGCAGGATGAGGTGTCCCTTTTCATTGCGCCAGGTAGAGTCACTTACAATCCGCGCATCCCTGTAGCCAACGGTATTATAGTAATCGATAATGGCTTTTTTGTCTTCCTCGTACTCTTTTTTAATGTATTTTGATGAAGCAAACAACCGCTTTTTACGCTTGGTGTTTTTCATCTTTTTTCGCAATTTTCTTGCCTTGATGCTCTTGTTACCGGTAAAAACGATGTCGGCGATTTTGACGCGGGGTCCTCTGTCTATATTGTAAACAAGTCTTACACTATTGATTCGGGAAGAGTCCGGATATTGCTCAATATCAACTTTGGCATCCAGATAGCCTTTTTCGACATAATACTCCCGGATACCCTCTTTGGCGTTGGTCTTGGCATTGCTGGTAACAACCCCTCCTTTGGGTAAAAATCGATCGACAATTTCATTCAAATCATCGTGGTGCGACTTCTTAGCTCCCTTAAATGAATGCCGAAACAGGCGCGGCTGCTCTTTGACAATCAACCGGAGAAAAATAACATCCCCAATAGTTTTCTCTTTGATGATTTGTACATCCGTAAACAAGCGTAATTTCCATAGGGATTTTATCGCTTTGGGAATAACGGGTCCGGGGATTCTTATTTTAGCACCAACCTTCAGCCCCGTTACGCCAATGACAGCGTTATCATCGCTATACTCCGCCCCTTCGACTGTAATACCTCCAATTTCAAAATCCTTGGAAGAGGAATAGTCGAAAATTGGCAAAGTGTCGTTTTGGATTTGGCTATAGCCAAAAAAAGGTGCCAAAACAGCTATTAGAATTAAAATTTTTCTCATTATATCTCTTAATTATCGTAACCCGCTTCGTCGCGGATGATGTTCCTCTTAAAAAGAGGCTTTTTATCTTTAATTGGTTGGTTTTATTCCAAATCTTTTATCTGATCTCCTGTTTTCCCAAACCGCCGTTCGCGCCCCTGAAAATCAATGAGGGCTTTGTGAAATTCTTCTTTGGTGAAATCCGGCCAAAATACCGGCGTAAAGTACATTTCAGCATAAGCCAGTTGCCACAAAAGAAAATTACTCAACCGATACTCGCCACTCGTTCGCACCAATAATTCAGGGTCGGGCATTCCAGCTGTTGCCAAATACTTTTCAAAAGTGGCATCAGTGACATCTTCTTCGGATATTTTCCCATTCTTAACGTCCTTTGCCAGTGCTTTGGCTGCCTGAGTAATTTCCCATTTACCGCTGTAATTCAACGCCAAAACGAGTGTCATGCGTGTGTTGTTACTCGTGTTTTTAATGCCCTCAAGTAGCGCCTTTTTCGTTTTTTCAGGCAATTTATCCAAGTCTCCAATAGCCTGTAGGCGAATATTATTATCGTTGAGGGTCTTGATTTCGCGGTGAATTGTCTCCACCAAGAGATGCATTAGGGCATTGACTTCGCGCTTTGGTCGATTCCAGTTTTCGGTCGAAAATGCGTACAAGGTAAGGTATTCAATACCGAGCTCTGCGGCAGCTTCGGTGGTTTCCCTCACGGCTTTCACCCCGTTGCGATGCCCAAAAACACGAACCTTGCCGTGTTTTTTAGCCCATCGTCCGTTCCCATCCATGATGATGGCGACATGCCGGGGGAGTTTGTCGATATTTACCTGTGACTTTAAATCCATCGCATTATAAAAAACGGACAAATCTAAGGAAAATTAGCCCGTTGTGCAAGCCTCTGCCCCTTTATTCAAGGCAATCGCATAAAAATTGGGGTAACTATTTACGAGCAGTGCACTATTTTTGTCATAGAAACACTCCCCATAGCAAACCTTAGCGAAACCTTGGCACCGGTATCCATACGGACGCGCGTGTCCGTCTGGACGGGAAATTTTTGCATCCCATTTTCCCATGCAATCACAACACTCCTTATTTAACAAAACCAACCGTCAAATTTTCTTTGAATAACTTAATGGCGATGGATAACAAAATAATTCCAAAAACTTTTTGCAGGATTTGAGCACCACCGTTTCCCAGCTTTTTCCCTATCCAATTGGAGGAGCGAAGAATGAGGTAAACAAATACCATATTCAAAATAATTGCCATCTGAATGCTCAAAACACTGTATTGCGCCTTTAGCGAAATAATGGTCGTCATGCTTCCTGCCCCGGCTATTAGCGGAAATGCGATTGGTACTATTGAACCGGACTTGGCATCCGGGGGGTTGTGAAAAATCCGGATGTTCAAAATCATCTCCAATCCGATTAAAAAGATAATAATCGCACCGGCTACGGCAAAGGATGGAATGTCCACACCAAATAACTTCAAGATGGATTGCCCTCCATAAAGGAATATCGTCATAATGATGAGCGCGACAAAGGAAGCCTTGGCAGATTCAATCTCAATACCCTTCTTTTTCATATTGATAATCACCGGAAGTGAGCCAACAATATCAATAACAGAAAAGAGGATTAGCGTTACGGAAAATAACTCTTTGAAATTCATTTTTTATTCGTATTTTGTTTGTTCGTAAAAAATTCGCGCAAAAGTATGGGACTTTTCCATAAGATGCTACTTTTTTTAAAGCACCCCAAACAATCGAAAAATAGCAACAATGATGACTGCAATCAAAATCCGATACGCCCACTTGCCGGAATTTGGGTATTTGACGGCAAATTCAGCAGCGAGAAAGCCACCTGTTGTCTGTCCCAGCGCCATAAGCGCCCCTATCTTCCAGTCGATTAACCCTTTGTAGTGAAAAATGGCCAATACAATGGCCGTATAAATCAATATAACAGCCGATTTCAGTACGTTACTATTCAAAAAATTGAAGCCTGCACCCAGTACCATTACCGCCAGGAAAAATACACCAAAACCCATTTGTATAAACCCTCCGTAAAAACCTAATCCAAGCAACATTGGGATATTCAGCCACAAGGGAAGTGGTCGCTCCGCTTTCTGCTCCCGAAGCCACCTCGATGGCTTGACCAACACCAAAAGTAACATCACAACCATCAAATAACGAAATACCTGAGCAAAACCCTCATTGGAAATAACCGTGGCGGCAACAACCCCGACAATTGCCCCCGATACGATTAGCAGAATCTGTAACCAGCTTCTTGCTACATCGAGCTTTCCGTTTTTGTAATACGAAAAAGTCGAGGCGATATTTTGTGTGAAAATTCCTACCCGATTGGTGGCATTAGCGACCGTCTCCGGTAGTCCGAGTACTTCCATTAAAATGGGCAGCGTAATAGCAGACCCATTCCCGGCAAGGGTGTTGATTCCACCGGCGATGGCACTCCCGATGATGGCGATGGCGTAGTGATACCAGTGGTACATATTTGAAGATTAAACATTCGTAAATACTTACCCCCTCTCATGACTTAAATCAAAAAAGGCATTTCTATGACAAAAACGGTGTACTCGCAGGTAGTTACAAAAATTTATTTTACAGTAGAAAAAGCCCCCTGTAACACTTCCTTCTTCTCATTGGCAATATCGTTTACACTCAGGTAAGCGACGATTTTGCAATTTTCGGGAACCCATGGTCCGGAAGCATCTGCTTCGGGCAACGTAAACTCATAGTTGACTTTTTTGCTGTCATTTTTGGTCAAGTGCCCCGTGTTTTCTCCAAGCGTCGGGCTGATGACGGCTCGCAATACGTTATTGTGGTGGTAGTCCTCCACGTGTCCATCCGGCGTCGCCTGCCAATCGATGATGCCACTTTCAGTAATAAGGACGGTTAGTGCCGTAGGCTCGTTAATATCTTCGAGCGGAAGGATATTGACTTCGATGGATACTTTTCGGGTCGTTTCGTCATAATCAGTAGTCAGCCCCAATAGTACCTGTGCTTCCTTTTGGACTTCCTGTGCGATAGCTCCCGACCATTGCTGCTTAGACAATTGAAGTCCGTCACCGCCCGGAAATGCCGTTCTATCAACCACACCGGAAGGTATTCCCTGTGGGAAGCCGAGGTATTCCAAAATGTCATGTCCGGCTTGTGTCCTGAAGTCATAATTGCTTTCGGGGAGTGGATTACCCTGTCCGCCGACAAAGGTGTGCATGGTAATCACCACAAGATTCTCTTCGTAAATCGTCTCGAGATTTTCGATAATCTGATGTCCTTCTACACAGGGGACACAACTGGCTCCTGAATACTCCTCCAGTACGACGACTTTCTCTCCCGATGGCGGAATGAGTGTAATCGGCACAGGCGCTTCCATACAGGCATTAAAAAGGATTCCAAAACTTAAAAATAATAAAATAATATATCGTTGCATATCTAAGTAATTACTGAAGTTGTTTAAAATGAAGAGTTAACCGTTAGTTTAATACCGCTAAAAGCCGGCTCTAACCGGCAAATACCCCCTGAGCAGACAATTCCTTCCACCTGTTTGACATAACTGATGGAATACCGATTGGCTTTGTGTGAATAATAAATATCAAATCGTGGATAATGAACCGATTTTTTATTGCCACTAGCATCAGTTGGCGAATTTTTTCCAGGCGTAATATTGTACATATCGGATGCCGAAAACGTCCAGTGTGGCGCGATGGTATATTCGACTAAACCAAAAGCCCAATCGCCATAATCCTGCTTGGCATTGGCTTTGACATCCTGCCCTACACTCATGTATTGTGCTTCAAACCGAATGGCTTTCTTCCTATTTATTTTATACAAGAATTCCGCAAAGGGGATGACCGCCTCCACTAAGGGATAGCCGGGTTTCACTTCGTATATTTCCTGATTATAGGTCTGCAATTGCAATCCACCGAGTAAGTGCCATTTTCGCTTTTTCTTTAAGGTTCCTGTCAGGTGAATTTCCCTGTACAGCAGTTGATTATTCAGGTCGGTGATATTTGAGAAATTCAGGTCAAATAACAGTTTTTTACTTGGTCTGTAGCTAATATCAACCTGAAAAGCCTGCTCCCCCAACTCCTGTGTTGCCGCCTGATAACGGCTGTTAAGCCTGAAAGAATTAATCCTCGTCATCGGCGGGAGGAAGTTAATGGCACCTCTATTTAGCAAAACAAATGGATTGGTGCGAAATTTAAAATTTTCTGTTCTTTTGCCCTCAACCGAAATGCCAACCCCATGACCGGCATAACTTAGGCTGGTGTAGAGTACAGTACCCGGTGCTCTCACAAATTTCCCCTTCGAGTCGCCTCCTACCGGATTGTGCTTGATGGCGTACTCGTCATAAAATACTTCCGGCGACTTATACGCCCCCTCTACATACCAGCTAAACGCCCCTACCGAAAGCGTGTTGTACAGCGTAAAGGCATAGGTATTGTAATTAATACTGACGGTATCTTGTGGTGTATAAGTACTTATCTCTGCCACCAGTTGATCGATGGAAGTCCCACTTTGCGTGCGGGCAACTGCACCAAAACCGGGGGCGATAGACCAATTGGCATCCTCGCCTCCGCTGACATAACCTTCGAGGTTTAGCCCCCTGATATTGGACTTATAAGTGTCAAAAACATTCTTTTGCCGACCGGTAAATGCCTTGATTTTCCAATCCGGTGCCAAGTCGTAACTTACCCTGGCCCCAAGCAAGGCGTTGTCGATAAAAAGGGGGCGCTCTTCGTAAGCTCTGAAGATGATACCACTACCTATCTGGTCGTAAATATGCCCGACGGAAATATCCAGTTTATTGACCTTTTTTCGCACATACCACCTTCCGATGCCCTCGTCCGTGAAGGAATTTTTGGGGTCGGGTAAAATAGAGTTTTGAAAGAAATCGAAACGAACACTCGCTTCAAAGTCATTTTTTAAATAGGAGACGTTTAGCCAGGTGTCTGCCCCGAATAGCTGGTGTTCATACTGGGGGGTATTGTTGGCTCCAATAGCTGCGTCTTTAAAGAAAAAATTAGCATTGGATTCGAGGCTTCCGGAGATTTTCCCGGGATTTTTATCCTGTGCAAAGACGGATTGCTGACAAAGCAGCAAAAAGAGGAATAGTTTTAACGAAACTTTAAGAGTACCCATGAAAAATAGTTTAACTTTGTTAATCGTTTGTGAAAGGTTGTTAATTTTGGTGACAACCACTTGCTTTTACGTCAAAAATGTACTAATGTTGCCAAGTGTTTTTTGTGGTGGCAAAGAAATACAATTATACAGGGATAGAAAAGTACTTATTGCAAATTAAACATAAAAAAGTGCCTTTTTGAACATTTCTTGACAATTGGAGATACCTGTTAATCTTAATATACAACTTTTTAATTAAAACTAACTTATGAATTTTATTAGATTTTCATCCACTTTATTGCTCTTCGTCTTATTCGCATTCGGGGCAACTGCTCAATCCGAGATGCCAAAGGTAGATTTAAAAACACTGGATGGCGAAAACGTTAATATCACCGACTACACCAACAAGGGGAAAATCACCGTTGTCAGTTTTTGGGCAACCTGGTGTAAGCCCTGTCAAAAAGAATTAGAAGCTGTATCTGAAATATATCCGGACTGGCAGGAAGACTACGATGTTCAATTGGTTGCCATCACCATTGACACCAGAAGACAGTTGTCAAAAGTGCCAGCATTGGTAGAGACAAAAGGATGGGAGTTCGATGTATTATCAGATGCCAATCAGGCGATGCGAAATGCGTTGAATTTCCAGTCTATCCCCTATACCGTACTCGTTGACCAAAACGGTAAAATCGTTTACGAGCATTCCGGGTATTTACCGGGGGATGAATTTGAATTAGAGGAGAAAATCAAAGCATTAGCAGGTAAATAAAACACAATCAACCCATCGCTACCTTGCTGGCGGTGGGTTGATTTTACACCCGAACCACAAAGACCACATAATCAAATATTTTTCCGGATTTGGACGTGATTGTCCTTACAATTTCCCCGCCTCGTTTGGTTAACATCTCTGTGTATTCCTTTGTATCGTATTGATGTGGATGCAGGATATCTCCAGGCAGCCATTGGAATATTTTCTTCAAAAAACTATACTTATGAGCATCTGTAGAGATGATGAGTTGCCCGCCTTCTTTTAGATTTTCAAAAAGTACATCAAGGCTTTTATCGATGGCATTAACGTGATTGATAGCATTGAGGCAAAAGATGGTATCGTAGGGTTTTGTCGCTCCGAATACCTCTATGG
>JALVDO010000737.1 GCA_027008975.1 Saprospiraceae bacterium
GAACGGATTTACACTGATTTTACTCCACCAGCACGTTATTTCACACAGAACTTTGGTCTGACGACCAAAGTGAGATAATATTAAATGATTATTAATGAAAAATGCAGTTGAATTTGCACACGTTTTTACGTAAGCAAAAACAAAATCCGTGAAAATCCGTTCCACCTGTGTATGCCCTGACCGATAAAGTCAGGGGCATCCGTGTTCCCCTCTCCCTCATGGTAAGTATTTACAATTTTTCAATTTATCCTTTCCTGACTTGACATGGTCATCTCACTCCTCCCTTATCAATGGATCTATCCTTTTGGCTCGAATGGAAGGGGCAATGGATGCTGATAACCCAATAAGAAAAACTACGACAAAAACTACGATAAAGTCCGTAAAACGTAGGCTGGAAGGATAGGCATCAATCAACGCATCACCAGGCACTTTAACAAGGCCAACAGTATTTTGTAAATAATAGATAATGAGGGCAAGCACAAATCCAATTCCTATCCCAAATAGCGTAAGATATGCCCCAAGGCGTAAAAAAATACGTTGAATATTGTTGGCAGTCATCCCCATTGATCGCAGGATAGCTATATCTCTACGCTTATCCAGAACTATCATCCATAGAGCACCAATAATATTAATGGTGACCAGCAGCAACATCAAGCTCGCAATTGCAAACGCCATCCACTTTTCAACACGCATTAGTTTAAGAAAACTTTCTTGTTGCTGTCGCCTGTCTTTGACGACGTATTTATCTCCAATGACTCGCTGAATAGCATCACGAACCGCCTCCTCGGGGTAGCCCGGCTTTAGTTTAATTTCGAGACTACTAATTTTATTTTTCGATTTGGTCAATTCTTGGGCAAATTTCAGTGAAGTGATGACGTATTCGCTGTCAAACTCCTGCTGAATGGCAAAGACCCCGGCCGGATACAAGCTTTTCCTGCGAAAAGGACGTGGATCCATCGGAGATTCTTTTTTCTTCGCCATAAAGACATTCAGACTTGCAAATTCATCCTCAATGTTTATCCCGAGTTTATTTCGCATCCCCCTGCCAACGACTGCTAGATTTCGCCCCTTGTCAAAGAGTTGAAACTTGCCCTCCTGCATCGTAGAGTCAAAATTCAATACATAGCGAAAATGCCCGTCAACACCCTTTATCTTCCCAAAATTTTGCTGATCTTTATATTTAAAATAAGCCACCTCCTCCAAGGTACGAGACAATTCCTGAATACCTCCCACCATCAGGATATCATTAACCAATAGACTGTCATCGTCAAAGGTCTTTCCTACTGCTGCCGTAATCTTAATATCCGGATTGTAATGGCTAAACATCCCTGTTATCAAGTCCTCAAACCCGTTAAAAACAGATAGTACCAATATCAGTGCTGCCGCACCAATGGCAATACCAAAAACAGCAATACCCGTAATCAAATTGATGGCATTGGTCGATTTTTTGGCAAAGAGATACCTGCGTGCTATTTTATTAGAAAGATTCATCGGCAGGCAAAGTTAAGCTATTGTTTTGTCAAAACCTCATATTTTGTGGTTGTAAGTATGGCAATCGTATAAAAAATAAAATACAAAAATTTTCGCAAAGGGGCGCAGAGGTTCACGCAAAGGGGGCATTTTTTCCCGCAAAGGTACGCAAAGGTTTCGCAAAGGGGCGCTAAGGGGCGCAAAGGTTCTCCCACTCGCCCATTAAATCATTTAAGTAAAACCACTCCCAAGCCCGCCTCCCGCACGTAGAGAGGGAAGTTGACACCTACTTGTCCATGCGGACTACGAAGCCTCATGACCAACGGGAGGGATTTTTACGTAGTGGTCATGTAGTTGTAAATAGTGAAGCTTGGAAAAGTGGGATAAATAGTGTACGTTTGTGGTGAATGCAAAGTACCTAAAGGTTCTGATACAGAGACCGTAAAATCTGAGTGTGTTCTAAAACTTAATTTGGGTTAAAAATCAGTTCGCAAAATCCCCCGCTAAGCTCTTAAAATAATATTTTCGATGGGACTAGAATTACTAAGCAACGCCCCTGCCACACAAAACAATAGCAAACAGCCTCTTCTCTTTGTTCATGGTATGTGGCATGGAGCCTGGTGTTGGGAGCCATATTTTCTACCTTATTTTGAGCATCATGGGATAAAAGCCTACGCTCTGAGTTTATCAAACCATGCCAATAGTCCAAGACGAAAGCCATTTAATCTATTGAGGATTGGCGATTACGTCAAAGATGTACGAAAAGTTGTCAACAGTTTAGAACAAAAACCCATTCTCGTTGGTCATTCCATGGGAGGCTTTATAGTACAAAAGTACCTTGAGAAACACGATGCACCCGGTGCGGTCTTAATGGCATCGGTCCCGCCATACGGCGTTTGGGGTGGCACTTTTTCCGTTTTAAAAAAATTTCCGAGTACTTTTCTGAAAGCAAACCTTACACTGCATCTAAAACACATTATTAATTCGCCACAAAGGTATAGGCAGATATTGTGTTCAAATGATTTCTCCAACGAAGAGATAGTATCATGCTTAGAAAAAATAGATACAGAGTCTTATCTCGCTTATGTAGATATGCTGGGATTGAATCTCGTAAATACGAAGAAAATAAAAACGCCCCTACTGGTCTTGGGGGGAGGAAAAGATGCCACGCTCCCTCCCAAAAGTGTGATAAAAACAGCTGAAAAATACAAAACAAAAGCTGTCATATTCGACGACATTCCACACATGATGATGTTATCACCCGATTATAAAAAGGTGGCTGATAAGATAATCGACTGGATAGCGTCGTACTAATTCCATTCTACCCGAATACCTCTGTTTTTGAGCTTTCGCACCTTACCGGATAATCCCGTCTGCATCCTTTGAATTTTTGCATCACCGTAGTACTCAATGCTTCCGCCGGTATTGGCTGTGGCTGTCAGATTCTCTTCGGCGATCACCATTACCTCTCCTCCGGTTGTAGCACGAGCTTCGGTGTGCAGACACTTCAAATCCAGTCCATCGTATTCCCCTCCGGTTGCAGCGAAGGCGTATTGCGAATTCACCTTACCTTTTAGCTCCAGCTCTCCTCCTTCCGTAGCTTTTGCTTCCAATTCGTTGGCATCTATGGTCAATTCTATCTGTGCACCACTTCCGGCTTTTATCCACAGGCTTTCCGATACAATCGGATTTTTAGCAGTAACTTCTGCACCGGCAATGGCTTTAACAGAATGGAGTTGGTTATAAGACACCTTAATGCGAATGGGACGCCGGTCAAATACCAGACTTTTCAATGCCTGTATTTTCAAAATGCCATTACCATCAACATAAATATCCAAATCCTGCACTTCCATATTGGCGGGATAGACCTCAACTGCTTCCGTTGATGCCTGCTGTAGCAATAATTCGATATTTCCGGAAACATCTATGCCAGAAAAACCCTTGATATCCCAATTTATCTGGGCCTTTGCCGTTGTGAAAAGGGATATTAACACCAAGGTGAGCAATGTGATTTTATTTTTCATAATGATTGTTTTTTTTGTAACTACTTACCACCTTATAATGTAAGCTTGTAATATGGGAGCATTTGCCATATCTTTATGTTTAAGATTACAGGGCTACGCCCCTAATTAATCCATTGCTAGTCGTTGTTACGAAGATATTAGGGCTACGCCCCTGATAACATTTGGACATCCGATACATAAATATATCCTCTATCAAGGGCGTTAGCCCTTTAATCTTCGTAATAAGTGGAACTACAAAAAAATAAAGGGGCGTAGCCCTGACATCTGTTCATTGTTCCTTTCTAAAAGGTATATAGGATGGTTATCCTACACACGCACCCGTATCCATGCCTCCATTCATAGTAAGTAGTTACGATTGATTTTTTACAATGTATTCAGCATTGTGATGCTATTTTGGGGAGCCTACCCCTATTTTTGATTCCGGATTTCAAAAAAGTTAGTCCTAAAATGGCTTACTACCATAAAAATTAGCAAATTTGCACCTCCAAAAAAATAATACAGCATGGCACAGCAAAACGATCAGTTCAAGAAGGTAATCGCACATTGTAAAGAATACGGCTTTGTTTTTCAATCCAGTGAAATCTATGACGGACTTAGTGCCGCCTATGATTATGGCCCTTATGGCGTTGAATTGAAAAACAACATCAAGCAATATTGGTGGAAGTCAATGGTGCAGATGCACGAGAACATCGTTGGGATTGATGCCGCCATTTTTATGCACCCCAAGACGTGGAAGGCATCCGGCCATGTCGATGCATTCAACGACCCCCTTATCGACAACAAGGACAGCAAAAAGCGCTATCGTGCCGACCAGCTAATCGAAGGCTACGTCGAAAAACTGGAAGCCAAAATCAAAAAAGAAGTCACCAAAGCCAAGAAGCGTTTTGGTGATAGCTTCGATGAAGAAAAATATATGCTTGAAAGTCCCCGTGTACTGAAGTACAAGGAGCAGATCGAAGACATCATGGCACGATTTACCAAGGCAATGGGAGATGGTGACATGGCAGAGCTGAAAGCAATTATCGTCGATTTGGATATCGCCGATCCGGATACCGGCTCTAGAAACTGGACAGACGTCAGACAGTTCAATCTGATGTTTTCGACCCAACTGGGAAATATCGCAGGCGAGGAGGGTAAATTGTATTTGCGTCCGGAGACAGCACAGGGTATTTTTGTCAATTTCCTAAATGTACAAAAAAGCACGCGCCAGAAAATTCCTTTTGGAATTGCCCAAATTGGTAAAGCCTTTCGGAATGAGATTGTAGCACGACAATTTATTTTCAGAATGAGGGAGTTTGAACAGATGGAAATGCAGTTTTTCGTGCGTCCGGGAGAAGAGATGAAGTGGTATAAATATTGGAAAGAAGCAAGACTAAAATGGCATAAAGCCTTGGGAACACCGGAAGAAAAGCTACGCTTCCACGACCACGATAACCTTGCACACTACGCCAATGCAGCAGTCGATATCGAATTCGAATTCCCCTTCGGCTTTAAAGAGTTGGAAGGCATCCACTCCAGAACCGATTTTGACCTTAGCAGCCATCAGGAGTTATCCGGCAAAAAATTGCAGTACTTCGATGCCGAGTTGAATAAAAACTACGTACCTTATGTTGTTGAGACCTCCATTGGCTGCGATAGAATGTTCCTTGCAGTATTGAGCAATGCACTTCAGGAAGAAACAGTACCGGATGCTAAGGGAAAAGAATCAACCCGTACCGTATTAAAACTCCATCCCGCTATCGCCCCTGTCAAATGTGCAGTACTTCCTTTGCTTAAGAACAAAGAAGAACTGACTACCAAAGCAAGAGCCGTCTTTGATACATTGAAGTATTCTTTTAATTGTCAATATGATGAGAAAGATGCAATTGGTCGCAGATACCGCCGACAGGATGCAATCGGTACCCCATATTGCGTGACGATTGATTTTGATACTTTGGAGGACGATACTGTCACCATTAGAGAGCGAGATTCATTGAAGCAGATACGAGTGCCTGTTTCTGAGGTGGAAGCGATCGTAAGAGAAGGCGTAGATATGAAATCGTTATTTTAATGTAGCATTTCGATTCATTATTCCATTTCAATCAAAATCTCACCTTTGTCAACTGCTGCTCCTTTTTGTGTTGTAATGGATTTGACAACGGCTTTCCCATGAGCTTTGATGACATTTTCCATCTTCATCGCCTCTAGGATTAACAGGTGCATTCCCGGCTCAATAACATCACCTTCCTCGACAAGAATATCGAGAATAACGCCGGGCATAGGGGCTTTAATTTCATTTATTTTGTTTGCCTGCACTTTGGTCAACCCTAGGGAATTGACCATTTGATCGTACTCGTCCAGTAGTTTGACTTGAAAGAGATGTCCATTGATTTTGATAGTAAATATTTTGCTATTAAAATCCTGAGCAACAACCTGCGCAGTATAAGCCTGTTGGTCTTTTAATAGGTGAAAATAGCCCTCTCTTATCTCAACGACGTCAAAATCCGAAAGATCAATACTATCGTACTGAAACTGCCCATCGTTGACAACTGCCTTAATCTTAGAGTGATTCATATTATCTTCTTCCCAATTTCATCATAAACCGAGTCTCAAAAATCGTATAAATAATGTAAGTAGCAAAAAAAGGCAGGATGAAAATCTTAGAAGCCGGCTCCGTCACCTTGAAATAAACCACAATTAGTACCGCCGAGAGTATGAGTTTTCCCATCGTAAACACCATGACGGCATTGATAAAAGTGTAGGGCTTCGAGTTGTCTTTTTTATGAATAGAAAAAAACATGACTGCCGACCATAGAACAAAAAAAGCAATACAAACCCAACCAAAATCCCTATAACCGGCAATCAACGGCCAATAACCCGATACAAATATTAGTACCGTTGCAAAAACTGTCGTCCAAAACAAACCTTTAAAAAACTGCTGAACTTCCATGAGTTAAGATTTACTGCCAAGGAATGGTTTGATTGCCAAATATAGGGCGACCACCACAGAAAAAAGAGCTAATCCAATAGTAAAATATGGATTTTTTGTTTTGAAGTACGCATCCAATTTCTGCCCTGCAAAAGTACCGGCAGCGATGGTGACACCCATTTGTACCGCCATTCCGGAAAAGCGAAGAACGTTATTGATCTTCTTTTTCCTTTTTTCTTTTTTCAGGCTCATGAATTGGCAGGTTTACCCTTTGCCACATCCTGATGTTTCTTTGAAATAGCGTTATTGTTGCCTCCCATATTACAGGAAGTGACGTTAAATTTGCCCCCGTTTTGGATAATAATATTTCCGGTCGTGACATCGCCGCTAACCTTGCCGGTCTCTCTGATATTAAGTAACTCCTTAACGGTAAGTGTTCCTTCAAAGGCACCTTCAATCACTGCATTCTGGCAAGTCACCTCTCCCGACACTCTCCCTTCCGGGCCAATAATGAGCTTGGCGTCGCAAACTAAAATTCCCTTAATTTTGCCATCAACACGGATGTCACTTGAAGCCTTCAACGTCCCCTCAATACTCGTTCCCTTCACAATGCTGTTTAGACCATTTGAAACAGTCGTTGCAGAAGAAGAAGTTTTTGTCATTTCCTTTTTTTTATCTTTACTAAACATAGGTTTGATTTTATGCAACTACAAAATTAAAGGCAAAGTTAGCCTAATTATTTACAATCGCAATAATGAAATAAAAAAACCGACGGGAGCGTCGGTGTTAACTGAGGAAAGTAAGTTGCCGGCGTTCATTACACTTGAAAATAATGAACGCCGGTAAAAAAATTAAAAGCTTGGGCAATAAACCCCTCTTCTAACGGGACCACAAATCTTATACATCATAGCAAACTCAAATCCACCGTGGTATTTACTGGCAGCTTTCAATGGAGAAACGTTGATGTCGTAACTAAACCCAATACTGAAATTATCATAATCGAATCGAGTAGATATAATTGCAGCGTCCGTCAAGACGCCCGTTTCGATTTTATTAGAGATTCTCGACCATAGTCCTATTTGGAAAGACTGGTTAGAGTCCCGCCCTTTACTCAACAAAAAGCGGAAACTAGTACCGGCATTAACCTGAAAGGAAGGACCCTGGCTCATAATGATAACGCCCGGCAGTAAGCTCAACCTGTTGTTCAACTGAAATTCTCCACCAGCATGGAATGTGTATCTGCTGTATAACAAATCTTTTCCCTCGCTACTAAAAGACTGATTAGCCCTATTCAAGTGACTATATGCACCGCCGAAGTATAAATTATTGTGCTTGTCAAATACCATAAACCACAACAACCCTGCTCCCAAATCAGCAAAAATAAACTGATCGCGATCAAAAGTATTTTCCAATGACTCCTTAGTGAAGTCCCATCCTCCTCTACCG
>JALVDO010000738.1 GCA_027008975.1 Saprospiraceae bacterium
CGGAAAGAGCCAGGCCAGCAGGCAATGCAGCCAATCGCTGGCCTCATCGGGCGAAGGCAATACCCGCGCGTGCAGGTGCTCCTGATACAGTTTGCGTATGAAAGTGTCATTCATGAGGGTAAATGTAGTGATGTTTTTCGTTTTTGAGTACTTTTGCTTTGAACGTCTGTAGCTCTTTTTATGATTTACTGTTAAGGTGTATGTGTAAGGGGGGCTGGTTGATGTCTGTATTGTTTTGTGTTATGTTTTTTGTGTTATTTGTGTGTCTTGTTTCTTTGTTGTGGATTAGGGTTTGGAGATTGAATAATGTTCATTTGTTTGCCCCAAGTAACACCTCTAGTGTTTTCATATAGTTTTACAAAAGGGGTTATGTTGAAGAATCCGTTAAGCATAATGTATGCCTCCCAAATTAACTCTTGGAGATCATTTTCTGCTATTGATATGTTTAAACCAAATCCTTTTATTTTTTTATATAATAGAGGTCTTGAATGTAGCAAATGTCTATCATAGTCTGAAAAATATTCTACTGTGTCTTTGACATCTTCTGCTGTTTTCTTCCCGTCAAACATGTATTCGCATAGCCATTCAGATACAAGTTCTTTTGATAGCTTTTCAGAGTCTTCACATATCTCTAATAGGTCAAGGGAGTATTTTTCGATTAGAGGTATGTAAGCAGGTAAAGCTTCAGGACCCTCTTCTTTTAAAATATCCCTAACTTTTTCAAATCCTCTTTTGATTGAACGTGCTGGAATGCCATTTATTTGAGGGTCAATGGGGCCTAATGTTGCACTTGGATGAATTGTGATTGAGTTGCCGGATAATGCGAGCATTGTTGCCGCAGAATATGCGGAATGGGGAATAATAAAGTGTACTTCTTTAAAATTGTTCCGAAGGATGTTTACAATTCTTTCCGTTGCGTCTGGTTGCCCTCCAGGGCTATGAATAAGAATATCGACACTATCAACATCTTTAAAAGAACTTACTAAGTCAGTAAACCCATCTATATCGGAAAGGTCTATTGAAACGGGAGCGCCCTTTAGAGCATTTAAAAATGCTGATGCATATACTAGTAACGGTCTTTTTCTTAATGCTTCAATTTCATTATAGCATTGAGTCCTAAGTTTTAGAAGGGAATCGCCCGTTATGTTTTGCCGATTTGCCTCAATAAAATTATTCCAATCCTGTGTGGATTTAAATTTTGGTCGTTGTGGAAATTGTTCTGGTGTCGATTCTGCCATTGGTTGTTGATTGAGTTGTAAAATTGTATTCTTTTTTTCTACCTAAAGCGAAATAAGTTTTCTCAATCAATTCTTTACACTCCTTATAGAAACGAATAGTTTCAGTGTATTTTTTTCCAATCTGACCTGATTCGTCAGTTGGGAATAATTTTAGCAATATGACGTCTATTTTTTCAACTTTCATGGTGTAAATGACAGTAAATTTTGAATTACAACGAGTTTTCAGGGGCTTTATTGTGCTCTTAAGATTGCTTACAGCTACAGGTATAAGGTTCGTTTTTACAGATTTGGTTGTGTGGCGCGAACCTCACTTGTACCCATAGATTCTTTGTCTTCAGGCAGGAAAGATGTCTAAGATTTAGCGTTGCTTCTCTAAGTATAGACTTGGAGAAGATAGCATAATCTACCTTCCTACCAGCTTGAGGCTACTACGTCAGAGTATCCCACATATGCCCGCTTCATGCAAACGCAAAGAACTTTGCTCAAAAACCGGCATGCGCTGCGATACAGCTTCGCTGCAAAGCTACCACTTTTATCCGACTTATGCAACTTTTCCGCTCTTCTAATGCTTGCAGGGCTGTGGGATGGAGGGCAGGGCCTTGCACCCCGCCTCCCTTTGCTCATTTGCTTCGGTAAAAACTGTAAATTCCAAACATGGCTGAAAGTGTTTTGGGTTAAGAAAGGTAGTTTCAATTCGGGGGCAA
>JALVDO010000739.1 GCA_027008975.1 Saprospiraceae bacterium
GACTTCGCTTTTTGGATGGCTTGACGTAATTCCCCTTCGTCAATAGGTTTGAGCAGATAGTCGATGCCATTGGTTTTGAAAGCTTTGATGGCGTATTTATCAAACGCCGTCGTAAAGATGATTGGGCAGTTGACGTATACCTGCTCGTATATCTCAAAGCAGAGCCCGTCCGCAAGCTGAATATCTGAGAAAATCAGATCCAATTTAGTATTGTCATGAAGGTAGGCAATGGACTCTTCAACTGTTTCTATTTTTGCCAAAATGCTTATATCCGGCTGGATTTTGATTAGCATTTTTCCCAGTTTATTGGCGGCTCTTGTTTCGTCTTCGATGATTATTACCTTCATACCTCTTCTTTATCTAATAGCGGAATTTCTACAGAAAAAAACTCCTCCGTTTCCTGAATAATTAATGCTTGCTCGGTGAAAAAACTATATTGTTGCCGGAGGTTTTGCAAACCTTTTTTTGTCGACGATTCCAGACTTGATTTTGGCTGTAGGTTGTTTGTGACCCGAATGCTACTTCCATTCTGGTGGATATTTACTTTTAATATTTTATTCGAAGTTGCCACGTTGTGTTTAGTGGCATTTTCGATTAACAATTGTAATGCCATCGGTACGATGTAAAATCCATCGGGATTATCTACGGTGATCTTGACCTCCAATTTATCTTCAAAACGGGTTTTTATCAAAAAAATATAAGACCTGATAAAAGCGAGCTCTTCCGCTAGCGACACTAGTTTCCGGTCTCTGCTTTCAAGTACGTAGCGGTAGAGACCACTCATTTTTTGAATGAACTCTTTAGCGAGTTGGGGCTCGTCTTCTACCAGGTCGGATAGGACATTGAAGCTATTGAAAAGAAAATGTGGATTGATTTGGTTTTGCAAGGATTCGTATTTGTAGCGAAGCATTTCCGTTTCGAGTTTCTGGGCGTTCAATTCCGCTTTTTTCCAACTTTTAAAGTAGCCGATGGCGGTAAAAAAAAGTGTAAAGACAAAAGCAATCGAAACACTTATTTTTGTTTGTGACAGTGCCCAATTCCATAAATCCTGGGGTAACCCACCCGTGACAATAAAATACATCGCTATCTGGACGATGAGAAAGGCCGATACGGCGTAGATGATAAAACCAATAGCGCCAAAGGTTATTCGCTTTGCAGGATATTGTAATATTGGCCATTTTTCATCTAACTTAATGCCTATAAAAACGTGCCCCATCCATTGTGTTAAAAAGATAGTCAACGACCAGGTTGTTGCAATAATAAAATAACGGGGCGACGAAAGGCTCTCTCTCCAAAAGGCGGCTGTCATCACCACGCTAATCACGATGGCACCCAGTAAAAAGTGGCTCACTCTGGTATATGGTCTTATCAGTTGCCGAAACATATCACAATAGGTATGAGATTTTTAATGCTATTTTTTTATCCATTTCGACCGAAAATAGTTGCTTTTCAAAATCAGGTGGCCCAAAAAATCCCTTAGCATTATTCGAAAACCCGTATCCTTCAGTCGGTATTCCCATGAAGTTGGTGTCCATGTCCTGATTTTTATTCTCATCGTGAAAATACCTGATGGCATACTTTCCTTTTGGTAAATTATCGACTGTGAAGGTACACTTTTTTTCTTTCAGGTCAAGAATAAAAGATTTTAGCACCTCTTTTTTTTCGGTAATAACCTGCACCAATACGTTTCCATTGGTGTTTCTGAACCCCTCAATTTCGACTTTGAGGTTGTAAGTATTGCCGTCGCAGCTTTCTGTTTGACCGAATAAACTACTGCTTAAAATAAGGCCGATGGCCAAAATGATTATATTTTTCATGGTTGTTTTTTTTTGTAAATTAACAGCAATTCTCAATTTGGTTATCCGAGCCTGATTTGATACATATCGCACGGCGAAAACCTGTTGAATGTATAATGGGGTGTAAGTATTCGCCATATCAT
>JALVDO010000740.1 GCA_027008975.1 Saprospiraceae bacterium
TTTTTTCTCCCATTGGTATCTTTCGGTCAAACCTTTGATTTAACGGTTGTTGACGGGTATGGTTCGGGGACATTTTTAGCACAAGACACAGTGCATATTTGGTCTTATAATACAGACGCTACCACTACGTTTTCAGGTTGGACTGGCAGTGAAGGGGTGGTTTTTGAGTCGGTAGATGAATGGCATACGACCATCACCGTCTTACCCGGTACTGAAAGTGTTACGGTGTCTGCCTCTTATGAGCCCATTCCAAATCCTGTAATACAAGGCAATAAAGATTATCAGCTTTTTGGGCTAGACGGTCAAGATGTTTCATCAGTTTCTAAAGAATCATTTTATGCCATTCCACCGGACCCAAAAGCCTTAGTCGTCTTACTCCATGGTACCAACGGAGAAGGGGCATCATTTTTTTATTCTTACGAACGCTATAGTCTTGTTAAGGATTTTCTCGTTCACGGTTATGCTGTCTGTACCTTGGATGCTAACGAAGTCACGATGGGCGACCAAAACGGTGATGACAGGCTTCGTTGGTTTGTGGGCAATGCTCCGTTTGCCAATGCTTCTAACAATGTAGATATCAAAAATATCCGACTTTTGCTCGATTCGCTGACGAACGATTTTGAAGTGTTGAATGATTTGCCTGTATTTTCGGTGGGGATATCCAATGGAGCCGTCTTTAGCGACTTATGTGCTTCGGCATTGGGATTTAAAGCTTCTGCCCATGTTTTGGCTAAGGGAGCAACCCAAACTTATGAAAGGGATGACCTCGTTCCAGTCATATGGATTATGTCCGAAAATGATCAAAACGAAAGTGCCGATAATGCCGGTGCATACCAGAATTATCTCTTTATGAGCGAATTTCAAACGGCCGAATTTCACTATCTAAGAAAATCTCCGGTTCACTTGCACAGATTTGAAAGGAGTCTGAATGGAATAAATGCCGATAAATCATTGGAAATAATCCAAAAGTTGAATTCATTAGGATATTTGGACGAAAATTATTTTCTAAATGTTGAAGATACAGAAGATATACTTGTCGAGTTATTGACGGGATTGGGGCTTTCCTCCGTTCAGCGACTCGAGGTCAAGGTCCAATTGAAGTGTCTCAATGCTGAGCACGTTTTTTCTTCTGATAAGTCCCATCTAATCATCCGGTTTTTTGATGACATCCTGGATATCAATGCCACCACAAACGAAAAAAGAATAAACAATCCCTTGGTTGTTTATCCTAATCCAGTTACAAGCTATCTCAATATTTCACTTGATGCCCCTGGTCAGCCTTACAACATCATGATACATTCGATGGATGGGAAATTGGTCACAAGCCTTTGGAATTCCCCTTCCATTGACGTCTCTTCTTTACACAAAGGTATGTATTTACTGAAGCTGGAAAGTCAGGGTCGTACATATTATCAAAAGTTTTTAAAGTTATGAATGTTTTTTATCAGAAAAAGGGCAGTATGAGTTCAAGAATTTGTTTGTTGGGTAAATACTACTTAGGATGCTTTATTGTTATATGTGCTTTGGTAATAGGAGGATTAAGTGCTTGTCATAAAGAAACTATTGACGAGGATACATCAGCCTTTTCAGAACCTGGTGTATATGATGTTCAGATACAGGTGGACACCATGAAACGGTGGTTTAAAGCCATCGTCCCGTCAGGCTATGACGCTTCTGTCAAGCATCCTTTGCTTTTGGCTTATCACGGAGGGGGGTTATCTATGGGGTTTATGTACAACAACAGAAAAGACCTAATAGACCGGTGTGAGCAGGAAAACTGGGTGTTGGTCTTTCCTAACGGAGCAGATTTTGATGATAATAGAGGTGATGCCACTTGGTATGCATTTCATTGTTGTGGGGAAGCCGGACTGTATCAAGCGGACGATATTGGTTTTACAAAGAGAATTGTGGATACTCTCAAAGCAGAACTAAATA
>JALVDO010000741.1 GCA_027008975.1 Saprospiraceae bacterium
TATCTTGCAAAAAGGCAACGGAGCCACATTGGTTTTTATGATTCATAATGCAGGCATCAAGCGTGACCTTACCGTCTCTGTCCGGCCGGCCGCCAAGTCCCACACTTTGGTTATTTGGGTCAGACTCTGTGACCATAACGCCCTTTTCTACGGCATCCAAAGCAGAGCCGCCTTTTTCTAAAATACGCCAGGCTGATTTATTCGCCTCCATTCCATGAATCCAGGTGGAGACGACGATTGGCTTTGTTACGGACGGTTGCTTGTGCGCTTCCTTTTTCTCCTTTATCTCTCCGTTCAGACAGGAGCTTTGAGATATAATTGCCCCGCTTGTCAACAAGGACATTTTGATGAATTTTCTTCTATTTTGCATGAAGATGTGGTGTTAAGTTAATGCAGTATAATGTAAAATTTCCGCCAATCTACAAATATTGTGGTTGTATAAGGAAAGATTTAGGGGCAAATCGAAAAAACAGGTGAGCGAGCGTACAAGGTGTCAACCTCCCTCGCATTGTCGGGAGACAAGCTTGGGAGCGAGTACTAAAGTTTAGGCTTTTAACCTATGGTTTAGCAGCAGTTCCCTATGTGAGTTTATGTGCGACCCTGCTAGGGTCGAGAAGCAATTTTCGATAAATTTGGCTAACAAAGTTTGACCACTCTGTGGTCAAAAATGCGTAAAATGACCACAGCGTGGTCAAACTTTGTTAGAAAATAGCGATTTATGCCATTTCGACCCTAGCAGGGTCGCACAAAATAACAAGTAATTTCTCACATGGGGAATTGCCGATGGTTTAGTGTATTTTTGGCTAAAAGCCGATACAAACCTGAAGAGGGAATCGTGCCACCCAAAAACTCAATAACAGCATTAGTATCTATTAAATATTGCGTTCCCATTCGTTGCGGCTTTGTTCGACATATTGGAGCATTTTATGGGCAGTTTCTTTGGAAATGCTGCCTTCCCATCGGCGTTTAGGTAATTTCTTTTTTGGGGACACAACCAACCGCAGGACGTTGAGCCGCTCCAGTTGTTGAAGCAGTATAAGGGCATTATCATTTAATAATTCAACCGTTATGATTTGCATAATTGAAGTTTTAGTGATAAAAGCAGACATACAGAAGCCGCAACTGTTATGCCAAAGTTACAATTTATTTTCCAAATTGCAATAAACTTTGAATAAAAATATTTTGATGTTTTTAGTTGCACATTACTGAAATCCTGTCACAAAACAGGCTAGTTTCTCTACTGCCGCCTCTCTACAACATAAGTTTTTTTATTGACAACGCTCCCAAGTATTACAACTTTTGCAATGAGCCTGCATCTAATTTGTCCACACAGACAATTTTTTGTATCTTTGGGAAGACAGCCATCGCTATCCTCGCCGAATGACAAACCATAAAACAAAAAAACTCGCAGTAAAATGCGAGGAGCGTACAAGGTGATAACCTCCCTCCCTTCGGTCGTGAGGCAAGCATCCCTTCCTTTGGTCGTGAGGCAAGCTTCTAAGTCAAAGCCTCCTGAAGAGGCTTTGGCAAGAAGGTGTCAACCTCCCTCGCATTGTCGGGAGACAAGCTTGGGAGCGAGTACTAAAGTTAAATAAACACATGAAATCAACAAGTATAATTTTGCTATTTGTGCTTTTATTCGCAGCGCTTTCCTGTAAGGATAACGGGAAGGATAAAGCATTAGTTCCTTTTTTCAAGGCGCTCAAAATGGAAATAGACGATGGGAAAATAATTAACCGGTACAAAAATGCTCCCGTGGATTCCATAATACCAATGTATGGCGAGTTCAGGGAGGAATTTAAAAAGGTGTATGGTAATGAAGACTCAATTAATCTAGTGCTTAGATTAAAAGTAATAGACTTGAGTAATTTGACCGTAACAACCGGCATTCCTACTGAAAAAATAAAGGTTGGCGATAAGCTAAATCTATCTCT
>JALVDO010000742.1 GCA_027008975.1 Saprospiraceae bacterium
ATACCTGCGAGTCATCCAATAACTATCTTGATTAGTCGCTGATACATTATAGGATTCAATAGCATTTCCTTCCGGAGATAATACCAATAAAGCGAAACCTCCATCCATTGGTAGTACCACAGATAAATCCCCATTCGCACCATTACTGATAAGGGGATGAAAAAAACCTAAGCCCTCTAAACCGGAAATTTCTCTTAGAAAAGAATTTTGTGCAGTGAGAAAAGACATTTGAAAGAGTAATAAAAGGGAAATTAGGAAAAATTTAATCATCCTTTCAAGTTTTGATGTATTCACATTGGAAACTCAAGGTACGCATTTCTATCCTATCATTCTCAACAAAAGTATGAACCACCCCTTATTTCAGTACGAAACAGGGATATCCGAGTATGAAATGGGAATGCAAATACGCTCCCCGATCTTCCTATCGTCAGCTCGGGGATCGCATTTGCATTTGAATTAGAAAATTTAAAAGGTAAAATTTAAAAGTGGAATTGGTTTTGGAAACGAAACCCACTTTTAAATTTAGCCTTTAGCCTTTATACTTTCAAACAAACACCCACTCACCGATTCCTTCGGGCTCCATGATTGGAACAAGAGACAACCTAATCAAGAAGGTGCGTTGTTTACCGAAGAAGTAAGATGCGTTTTCCTTTATTTTCAAAAAAAATCTCATTTTTTTGTAACCTTCCGTTCCAATCCTCGTAATAAGAGAGAACACTATAAAACGCACCTCCCCCCGAGGTGTGGATTTGATTGCAAATCAAGCTTGGGAGTCTAGCACATACCTTCATGTTACATCTTCAAATACCGAGCCAGTAATTAATTTTTTTAGCCAGTTTGATTTTACACATAAACACTATGAACGCATTTACGAAAGGAGATGATTCTTTTCTGCCTAGAGATTGGTCGAAATTACCGAAAGCCTTATCAACGTTGGAGTCTGTCATCCATCCTCAGAACAAGCCTATCTTTGACTTGTTACTGCAAGAGGAGGAGGTTGAGTACGCAGTACTCCTTGAAAAAACGGAACTGAATCCGCGACAACTCAAACGAAGAATAGACAACCTGGTCAAGCACCAATTAGTCCACAAATTTGATGGGTTTTCAACATCCACTTACGCGCTGGAAGATGAGCGCCTGGATACGGTTTGCCGATGCAGCCTTAATCTTGTTCGGGATACCTTACCGGCATAAAGGATAAAAATTGCAACCCGAAAACGGGTTGCAATTTTTTATTATTTAGAGAAATAGGCAATTATCTTTTCAGCCAACTCCATTCCGATATTACGCTGCGCCTCCACAGTCGAGCCCCCGATGTGGGGTGAAACCGAGATGCGAGGATGGTTGAGCAGTTCTTTTCGAGGGTTGGGTTCGTTTTCGAATACATCCAAGGCGGCGAATGCGATTTCACCTTTATCCAACGCATCCAACAAAGCGTCTTCGTCGATCATTCCTCCCCGCGCGGTATTAATGACCGTCGCGGTATCTTTCATGATTTGGAATTCATACTCACCGAGGATTGCATCTTTTGCAGTTGGTACGTGAATGGTCACAAAATCACTATTTCTAAGCATGGTGTCCATATCCACCATCGGTACGTGAACGGATAATTTCACCTGGTCACTCTGATGGACTTCCAGATCAATATTGACATCCAAATCAGGTAATACATCCACAGGCAGAACATTCATGCCCATTCCGATAGCAATCCGGGCAGTTTCTTGCCCTATGCGACCGAAGCCGATAATACCAAGCGTCTTTCCACGCAACTGAAATCCTTTTGAATAAGTTTTTTTGAGTTTTTTGAAATCCCCGATTGCCATATCGCGATTTGCCTGATGAAGGTACCTCGCTACAGTAAACATGTGCCCGAAGACCAACTCTGCTACTGCCTGTGATGACGCAGCCGGAGTGTTCATCACAACGCGCCCGATGGAGCGGGCGTAATCGTGGTCGATGTTATCCAGCCCTACACCTGCTCTTGCAATGACCTTGAGATTGGGGCATTTATCAATTAAATCCTTCCTTACTTTCGTTGCACTTCTGACGATTATCGCATCATATTCCGGTAATTTTTCAGGCAACTCTTCGGGTGGAATCTTTTCGGTATCCACTTGAAATCCCGACTCCTCCAACAGCAACTTCCCATCGGGATGGATGCCGTCATTTGCTAATATTTTAATCATGATTGTATTTTTTGTTTGAGGGTGCAAATTTTAAAAAAATAACCCTACAAATGCAACCATATACCTTTTTTTTTATAAAAAAAGTCGAAAGAATCGCAATTGCGATTCTTTCGACTTTTACAATACAAATTGTTGTCGTATTTAATCAATTTGATCGCTGAACAAAGGTCGGGAAAGATGCCCCCGTATAGTGGTTAAATTTCTTCTGGCTCTTTAAGGGGAACCGGTAGCTCCTCGTGAAGCTCGAAAAGAACGCACTCAACTCTGCGGTATTTACATTCCGAGAATCGGGACGCAGGATATAGCCGAGATGGTCTATTTTGCCATCAGCAGACCAAAACACGTGCAACCATACCTTGACCCCTTTCAAGTCAAAGCGGACTTTATCGGCGTAATCATCCATTGCAGACATCATGTCAATCCAATAATTGAAGGCCTTCCTGATATCGTTATTGGATGCCTCCAAAAGTGACTGAGAGTAATCCCGAGCTAACTGCTCGTAGCCCTTCTCATTTTCGCCTAGCAGAAATACGGTTGGCATCTCCGACTGGCTAGTTCCAACTTGAGCAATAATCATAAAGGATAGAATAGAAAATAATAGTTTCATTCGTTGTATTTTTATTATAAAATAGGTCATAAAGACCTCTGTATTGATACAAAAGTAGTGATAAATGGTTAAGGAAACAAGGCTAAGTGAGTTATTTCAATGTCTTTAGCACCTTATCAAAGCGCAATTTTGTTACGCCATATTGTGTTAGGAACTCAAAATCTGACGCTATCCCATCCCAAAAGAGTTTTTTATCCTCAAAGACTTCTAAACTTTTGCGGTAGCATTCGAGTGCTTGTTCTTCTTGATTTTGTGCGAGATAAACATGCCCTAGATTCATATATCCGTAGTCTTTACAACCCGATTTTATGCCTCGCTGCAAGTATTTCTCAGCTTTTGCCAATTCGCCGATCTTCAAACACAAAAAACCGATTTGTACAGCAAGGTCAGCATGATTCCCGTCAAGAGCAAGAGCGCGCTCATAATAATCAATCGCTACCTTATTCGCTCCCCTATTTTCAGAAACCTCCCCCAAATCGTACAATATATCAGCGCTTTCTCCATTTACCGCCTTCAATTTTTTCAACCACAAAAAAGCATCATCCCAAGCTGATTTGTGATAATACAGAGAAGCAATATTCCGGATAGCAAGCTCGTAATCAGGATTGATGTCCAACGCCTTTTGGTAATACTGAAGTGCCTTATCATCCTCCGATTTATCATTATAGACCAGCCCTAAATTATTCATCGCATCAATGTAACCGGCATCCAATTCAATTGCTTTTTTGAAATGTAAAATTGCCTTGTCGTACTCTTTTGTCACTCTAAATACATTACCCATATTGAAATGAGCATTACTCGAAGGAGCATAATCCAAAATCTTTTCGAAATAATACTGTGCTTCTTTCCATTCCTGTCGGCGGAAATGTATCAATCCCAGATTATTAATAGAAGTCGTATAGTCAGGATTGATTTCAAGTGCTTTTTTATAGTACGCTATCGCCTCCTTTTCCTTGCCTAAGCAATCGTATGTCAAAGCCAAATCATTGAATGCTTCGATGTAATTAGGATTCAGTTGAATTGCTTTTTTATAATGCCCTACGGCTTGTTCGTAAGCCTCCTTCTCTCGCAATATTCCCGCCAGACAATAGCTTACGGTAGCCGATTCTACCCCAAGGTCTAAGGCTCTTTGCAAAAGCGCCTCTGCCTCCCCATAATTCTTCTCATCGTAGTACATCAATCCGAGATTATTGATAGCGATGGCAAAGTCCGGTTTAGCTTCCATCGCTTTTTTGTAATACAAAACGGCATTGCCATACTCTTCCATATTTTGATAAACCAAGCCTAAATTATTGAGGGCATTCTCGTCATGGGGCTTCAGTCTTATCGCCTGTTTGTAGTGTACGATTGCCTGCTCGTAGTCTTTCTGAATTCGATATACTTCGGCAATATTAAAGTAGGTTTCTCCTAGATTGGCATCCAATGCTTTAGCCTTCTCATAATAAGACAGGGCTTTTTCCCAGTCTTTCAGGTCATGATAAACGAGGCCAATGTTGTTAAGCGTAGTGATAAAATCGGGGTTTGCTTCCAGGGCTTTATCAAAATATTTAATAGACTCCTCATTTTTCCCGAGACTTCGGTACGCCACTCCCACATCATTAAGCGAAATATAATCTTCGGGAAAATCTTCCAACACCTTCCCGTACCAGCGTATCGCCCCTTCATAATCCCCCGTCTTTAAACAGGTCATCCCAAGGTTCCTATTAGCCTGATAAAAATGTGGATTTAGTTCGACTGCTTTTTTAAAGTACTCAATGGCTTTATCGTAGTCCTCATCATCATAAAAGATAAGCCCGAGATTGTTAACTGCATTGTAATAATCCGGCTCCAAGGCTACCGCTTTATTGAAATATTTTCTGGCATTCTCACCATCGTTTTTATTGAAGTAATACAACCCGAGATTATTAATGGCATTGACGTGATTAGCATCCCATTCAATTGCCTTTTGGAAGTATTCGGCAGCCTTGTCAAATGCTTTCATTTCATTATATAACAGACCGATATTGTTGTAGGCTTCCGCCCCATTTTGTTCAATATAAGCCGGTTTGGTAATGTACTCGATGGCTTTATCGTAGTCCTCCTTCGCCAAATACGTCAATGCCAAATTGTAGAGGACATTTGAGTAATCCGGATTAATGGCTATTGCCCTTTGGTAATACTCAATTGCCTTATCAAACAAGCCGGAATTTTGCTCAATAAGCCCCATATTGTAATAACCAATATAAAAATCCGCGTTGATGTCAACCGCTTTTTGATAATAAGACATTGCTTTCTCATCCTCGCCTTTGGCATAATAAGCAAGTCCGATATTATTCAGGGTATTGTAATCATCCGGGTGTAAATCAATAGATTCCTGATATTTATTAATGGCTTTATCGTAATCCTGCTTATTGTAATGAATAGATCCGGACAAGAAGTGCAAAAAGGCCAAATGAAGATTTTTTTTGATGTATCTTTTTTGGAGTACCTGATCGATGAAGGCGAGCAGATTGTCCATTTGTCCGTCATCATTTAGGGTAACCGAACAATTATAGGCTGTATATCCCCAACTTTTCAGTGCTTCATCCCCATTGCTTTCTCCCGACTCGTAGATTATCTGCGCCCATTGTCCCGACTGATTAACACCCTGATAATACCATGCCTCAACAAGCTCACCAATGACAAAAGGAAAGGTATTGACGGGCTGAAAACATAGCGTGTGATACAGAAAATCCTGTTCAAGGCTACTCCATCCGGCATGGCTAAACCGCTCGTCCTCTCCGAGTGACAACTCCGATTGCCAGTGAGAAAAAACGACTCCAAAAAGGCTGTGCAGCTGTTTCCATTTTTCAGAATAATGCGTTCTGATATACCGTAACATCTGGTCTCGAACGACCTGATGATAAAACCAAACGTTTCCCTTTTTTATCACAAAAGACTGTTTCAAAATCCACTCGAATAATTCATCCGTCTCTGAAGTATCAACGAGCAGTCTTGATAGTATCTCTTTGTTGAAGAAGCGTGGAATCGACAGATAAAGCGCTAATTTCTTTTTTCGTTCGTCTTTAATCCATTTTAAAAAACGCTCGACTGCCGTCTCGCAAACGTCCTGTAGATTGGAGGGGTTGTTTTGTGCAGTCTCTACGAGCCATGCCATAAGCACAGGCAAGCCTCCTGACAAATGCAGGATATCATCCTGTACGGCAGCATCGGAAATATTATTTGCTGTGAGATATGCCCTTCCTTCATCAACAGTAAACGGCTCCAGAGGAATCAGTTGTAGCAGGTCGGTAAAGTCTGACCAGTATTCCGGCAGCAATTTTTCGCGTCCGGCGATAACAAAAATAATATTTTCGGGAATATCGTCACCGTGTACACCCCTTAACACATCCAAAAGCCATTGTTCCAGATAGACATTGGTCTGCTCAAATGTATCAATAAAAAAACAAATAAACGGGTGATGGTCGGCACTTTGATTAACACCCTTCCAAAAAACCGGGCTAAGCGTGTCAATGGGATTTAACACCAAATCAGCAATGCGAGTATCCACAATTTTCCTCCTGACAAAATCAGTCCAGTCGTCGGCAATCGCAGAAGTCGTATCAGCTAACGCCGTATCCCCCGCAAGTTGTTTTTCCGCTTCCTGAAGGGATAGGATTCCGGGTATTTTCTTATGTTCACTTTTATTTAATCCCGTGATTTTACCCTTGGGCTTACCCGGGTCTGTATCCAGCTTTTGTATGGTTACCTTGAATTGCTGATACAACTCATCAAACGCCCGCAAGGAATTACCTTTGGTATCAAACTGCTTCGCTACTGTTCCCATCCAATCCAGCAGCGATTTGGTGCTCTCGTCGGTATATACAGCAAGGCATCCTTTTTCTTCTGCAATATCGATGTATTTCCGGCTTAAAACAGACTTCCCTACTCCTCCCTGTCCGTAGATATTAAAGATATTGACAGGGTCGTCACTATCCAAATTTTCAGAGAAATACTCAACGTAAGCACTTCTGCCTACAAAAGCACTATTTCTCTTTTTTTTAATTCTACCAAGCAGGGATTTTGCCATAGGAATACATTAGGTGTGGTGGATTCAACCACAATAATAAGCATTTTTATGGACAATTAGTAAAAATCCGTCGGCGAACTACTCCCTTTTGCCTCATCAGCTTTTCCAAATACGAGATTTAGTCCCACTCTGCCATTGGCATGATTATGATTTTTAGGATTTAATACGGTGAATACATTATCCGTTGCCGCGACTAATTGAATGGGCCCAAGTTTGAGAGCAGCACTTAGTCCTAAATTATCAGCAGAGCCTTTTTTTACACTGTAGGATGCACCTACTTTAAGCGCAGCACTTAGGCTGTAATTGGCTGCCAGCGTAAATGCCGGATAAGCATACTTATTGTCAATTTCGGTATAGAATAGAGCGCCTACTTTCAAAAATTCCGTCAGTGCATAACTACCACTCAGATAGAATTGTTTTGGAAGCGCCGTCCGGTAAGCGTCGTGTGTTTCATCCGGATTGAAGGTGTTTTTCAAAGAATCCAAAACAACAGGTGTCGCTAGTGAATCGCTAAAAATATCTTCTGCAAAGCTCAAACCCTCAAAATCAAACGAGCCCTTTACCCCGTATTGAGTCACATTATCCTTCCAGTTGATACTTCCTACATCCAATGCACTCGCCTGAAAATTAAATTTGCCAAAGGAAACGGAGGCTCCCAAATCGATAGCAAATCCCGGATTACTTTTGAATAATTTATCAAAAGAATTAAAGTCGATACCCGTGTAGCTAAAGTTGTAATTGGAAATATCCGCAAAGTCCAACGCTCCCGAAGTACGCAACACATAATCCGCATCAACCGACAACTGATAGATATCCTCGGAGGTCGTCAAATGTAAATAGTCATCCCTATCGTTAGACAAATCCACGATACCACTTAGCGTTTTCAGCCGTGCGCCAAGCGTGATATTGTCACTCAATTGCAAGCCTACACCAATGGCAATCTGATGCCAGTTTCGGAATTCCATAT
>JALVDO010000743.1 GCA_027008975.1 Saprospiraceae bacterium
ACAAGGCTTCGACTTTGAAGTTATCACCTTGTCGCCCATTCGTCCATTCGCCCATTCGCTCCTTCGCCCAGGTATCGGAAAACTCACAACTCATCTCTCACCGCTTTTTATTCTAATTCTAATTCTAATCGTAACTTTGACACTCAAATTTAGGTTTACTTCATTGTCATTCTAAATATAGTTGTGCTTTATCATCGAAAAAATTGATGAAAAATAGAAAATCACAAAAAAAAGAAACGAATTAGTTGCAATTTTAGTAATTAAATCGTTACATTTGTGTAATGAGAGAAATTTTAATTTCGGAAGAATGTCAAGATTTTATAGAAGAGGAGAAACAGGTGAAGCAAAAATTCCTGTATTTATTACAAATTTTGATGGAGCAAAAAATAATACATTCTAGTTTCGTGAAAAAATTAGTCAACACAGAATTTCATGAACTAAGAATACGAGTAAAGAATGAATATCGAATTATGATTTTTTGTTGTGACCATGAAAACTTTAACGAGAGTAAGAAGGCAATCCTGTTGAATGGTTTTATGAAGAAAAACAAGAAGGACTATAAAAAAGCGATAGAAGTTGCCGAAAAATTAATCACAAAATACAAAAAAGAGTGCGATGAATAAGATATATAAAGCGAGTGAAATATTAAATACTGAAATAGGAGAGGAGGGGAGTGAGAAACGAGAGAAATTTAAAGAAGAAGCCTATTCCTATTATCTGAGTGAAATATTGAAGACTAGAAGAAAACAACTAAAATTAAGTCAACAGGAACTAGCGGATATAGTAGGAAAAAAAAGACCCTATATTTCACGGGTTGAAAATGGAGAAGATGTCAGACTATCAAATTTCTTACAAATAGCGAGTGCGTTGGGATTGAACTTTGAATTAAGACCCAATTAGAACAGTCGAGGAGCAAAATATTTCAAAAATAAGAAAAACAAAAGCGGAATGCCATTTGAACAACCTAGAAAAGTATAGTTTGTAAAACTTAAAGATTTATTAGCGGAAAAATAGGTTGATGTATTTGCAATACTGGAAAATTTGAAATTAGTGGAAATTTACCGCCGACCGTTACAAACTAAAAAAATGATATACTATCTCATTCGTCCTATCGTACGGGTAGCCCTGAAATTGTTTTTGCGGGAGATACACATCGAAGGTTTGGAAAACATACCCAAAAACAAGGCGGTTATCCTCGCCGCCAATCATCCGACGGGCTTTATAGAGCCTTGTGTGATGGCGTGTTTTCAGGAGCGCTCATTGTTCTTTTTAGCACGGGGGAATCTATTTGGAAAGCGGTTGTATGACTTCTTTTTGGAACAGGTGCATATTTTACCGGTATATCGACTGCAGGATAGAGGGTACGGATATGTGAAGAATAATTTCTCGACTTTTGAGGCTTGTTATGAATCATTGGGGAAGCGCGAAGCTTTAATGATACTGGCGGAGGGGTCTAGTATCCATGAAAAACGGCTTCGTCCGTTGGTAAAGGGTACGGGGCGAATAGCATTCGGTACTTTGGACTCAAATCCGCATTTGGAGGACGTATATATCGTACCAATTGGGATTAATTACACCCACGCTGAAAGGTTTTTGTCGGACTTGTATGTTGATGTTGGTGAGCCCATTTCGACAAAGGCCTATATGGATAATTACAAGGAGAATAGGAATAAAGGTATATTGAAACTAACACAAGAATTACGAACTAGAATGCTGGAGCGGATTATTCATATCGAAAATCCGGATGATGATAATGGGGTAGAGGTGCTTTTGGAAATGGTGCGCCCAAATACTAATATTCCCGGATTGACAAGGGTGAAATACGGGAATGAGCAGTTGAAGCAAGAGAAAAAGATTGTGGATGCCATCAATGTGATGCCGCAGGAAGAGAAAAATGCACTTTGGAACCTGACGGCAGCATATCAATCCGCTT
>JALVDO010000744.1 GCA_027008975.1 Saprospiraceae bacterium
ATTGACAATATTGATGTAAAGGAAATGGACGGCGAAAATCTCACCTTTCCGGACAATTCATTCGACACGGTTATTTCCCGCGTCGGATTGATTTTCTTTCCGGACCAGCAAAAAGCACTCAGCGAAATGTGGCGTGTTTTGAAGCCGGGTGGCTTTGTTGCCGCCATTGTTTACAGCTCCGTCGAAAAAAACAAGTTCTTTTCAACTCCGGTTTCGATTATTAGGCGGCGAGCCCAACTCCCACCGCCTTTGCCCGGGCAGCCGGGACCTTTCAGTTTAGGCAACGAAGGAGTGTTGGAAAACGCCTTTAAAGAAGCCGGCTTTATCAACGTTCGCTCAAAATTTGTTGATGCTCCTGTTTTGATGGATTCGGCCAAGGAGTGTGTCAGATTTGAGTATGAATCGTTTGCGGCGTTACACCAAATGTTGGAGGGGCTGTCTGATGGGGAAAAGAAAGCTGCCTGGCAAGAAATTGAAGATGAACTGACAAAGTTTGAAAATGGAAAAGGTTTTGCCGGTCCCTGCGAATTGGTTGTTGGTGTCGGACAAAAACCAATGGGGTAATTGATGATTTGATAATTTGCCAATGCGGTGGCGGGCGAACCACTCCATCGTGACCCTTCGTCTGCTACCGCTGATGGTTGCTGAAAAACATTGAGTTATGAACAAACACAATAATAAAGATTTGTATGTGGTGGTAGGTGAAAACCACATATTTTACAGACCGGAGTTTAAAAAGGCAATCGATATGGAAATACTAACATTGAATATTTTTCTCTTCATCGCGATATTCCTTTTTGCCGCAAACTTGATAGAATGGCCTCTTTTTATGCTGTTATTTTATGTAATTGCTATGAGAGTTTTTATCGCCAACCATGATAGGATGCATGCCAATCACCAAATTCGCTTGCCTCGCTTGCTCGAAAAAATTGCCGAGGGCTTTGCCGTTGTCGTTACTCCTTGGGATGAACCGTACGATTCTATTAGGAAAAAGCATCTAAGGCATCATTCGACCCATCTCAATGATGTCGGGCCCAAGCATCAAGTTATGGATCCTCATTCTGTATTTGAAGAGGGAGGCCTGTTGCGGGTTATTTTTTCTTGCCTATTCTATGAGGAAATTCAATTCGTTTTGGATTTTAGAAGTGGCAACCTGTCAAAGAGCCGGTTTTATAGACTATTAATTTGTGTTCCTTTGATAGTAGTGTTTATTTATGTATTTGGGTTTAACAAATTCATAGTCGTTTTTCTTGCTATGCGGATGGTGGGGTTCTTTGCTTGGTTTGTGTTTTCTTATGTGATTCACCTGCCGCTGGTTTATAAGTTTGGATTTTCTAAACGGGTACCAAAGGTAGTCAAATGGATTTTTACACTATTTCATGGCAGACGAGTTACCGAGGGGTGTCTTCATCACTTTACCCATCACACATGGCCAAGCATCCCATTTGATCAACTACATAGATTTGATGCCGCTAAAAGGGCGAGTTTTGATTCCTGACAACAAGTAGTAAGTAGCTACAAAAAAAAGATTTATGACCATTATTATACCAACATTAAATGAAGAAAAGCGCATTGAAACGCTGATTCATTATCTGCGGAGTCTTCCAAACTCAAAACGATTTGAAATTATTGTTGTCGATGGTGGAAGTACGGATAATACTTGCGCATATGCAAGGAAAGCAGGTGCTATCCTGCTGAATTCGCCACACAAAGGAAGGGCTTCTCAAATGAACTATGGAGCAAAAAATGCCCATTCGGATATTTTGTTTTTTCTCCATGCAGATTCGACCCCGCCCACGTCCTTATGGAAGGATGTTCATCGTGCTGTCGAGGAGGGATACCCTATTGGCTCTTACCGGACTCGTTTTGACACTTCGAGTTTTCTACTTAGAATCAATGCTTTTTTCACCAGGTTTGATAAGTTGTGGTGC
>JALVDO010000745.1 GCA_027008975.1 Saprospiraceae bacterium
AGCGACAGGAGGATCTGATGACCATCATGGAGCGAAAAAATGCTCCGGTAGAGGCTTTTGGTGAAAAGGCTATACACAAAGACAGCACCCTACAAACCGAATGGAAAATGGCAACGACGCTGCTGATTGCTTTTCAGAAGGGAAGCCTGCCGGTCGAAGACCTCTTTGATATAGATAAACTAGCCAAATATTACGCCATTGCCGACGTTTTTGATGCTCACCACGCCCTTACCTGGCACAACCAGCGCTTTTATTTCAATCCCCTTATCGGGAAATTGGAACCGATTGGATATGACGGATTTGGCGAAAAGCCTAAAAGAAGGTATCAACTGCTTGGCGAGGGTAGCGCGGCTGATGACAATCCGTATTTTCATCAATTGCTCGGCAGCAAAGAGTTTTTGAGGCTTTATTATCGCTATTTATATCAATACAGTTCGGCGGAATACTTCGCTGCATTTCTCGAAGAAGCTGCCCCTCGATGGCGTGTTTTATTGCCATTGGTGCAGTCTGAATTTCCGGATTATCAATATCAATTGGATGATTTTTTGGAGGATGCCAAATACGTCCACGCTTTATTGTTACCATTTGATGATTATAGTGTAAATGCTCAAAAAATACAATATTCCGATTCCGTTTTATTGCGTAATCGCCATCCGTTGGCACTCCGGATATTGGGCTTTGGTAAGGAAAAAACAGCGGTGACCGATTCTCTTGATATTTGGCTTTCCGGCGTGCCGGCAAGGCGGTATTTATCCCGGATACAGCACGATACGGACTGGTTGAAGTATCCGCACAACCCGTATTTATACCAGGATGTTCAGAAGAACCAACCCATTCCGGAAAGGGTAAAAGTCGCACTCCCCAAGGACGCAAAATACGTCTTTTACCAGCTCCCGGGAGTGGACAGTGTCTTCAAAAGCAAAATAGAGGAGACAACTGTAGTAGCCCTTCCTTCCATCGCTTCCGACCTTTCCAAAGGCGGGGAAAAGTATTACAGCATCAGGGGACGCAAAATATTTTTCCCATCCGGTAAGTTAAGTATAAAAGAGCGGCTTGTTATTCCCAAAGGGTATCAGGTGTTTTTTCCGGAAGGCGGAGAATACGACTTCATTCGTGGAGCGCATTTGATTTCGCATTCCCCGATTTTTATCCGGGGAACGGAGGAGCATCCCGTCGTTTTTAAGTCGTCGGATGGGACGGGCAGGGGAATTGCTATTTTGCAGGCAACTGTCATTTCGGAAGTGGAGTATGCTATTTTCGAGGGGATGGGGAGTTTTAGCGGCCATGGGCAGGTGTTGAGTGGAGCGGTTAGTTTTTACGAATCGGATGTTTTGTTCGGCCATTGTGTTTTTCGGGACAATCACTCCGAAGATGCACTCAATATAGTTCGTTCCGCTTTTGAATTAAAGCATTGTGTTTTCTCCAACACGCAGGGAGACGGATTGGATAGTGATTTCTCAAAGGGGAATATCAGCTACACGAGATTTTTACAAATAGGAAATGATGCACTGGATTGTTCGGGTAGCATCCTCACGGTTGAGGACTGCGAGGTCGATGGGTGTGGAGACAAAGGAATTAGCGCCGGAGAGGAGAGCGATATTACGGTCTTTCGTGTCAAAGTCGCCAATGCGCCAATTGCCTTTGCTTCTAAAGATTTGTCCATTCTTTTGCTGGAAGATATAACTCTTGAAAATTGCCGGCAAGGCTTCACCGCCTATCAAAAGAAACCGGAGTACGGCGGTGCACACATCATCGTCAAAGGATACCGGGAGACAGGTGTGGATAGGTTGACGGCAGTAGGAGTGGGTAGTGGGATTGAGGTGAGCCTCGATCATTGAGCTCGGAGGGGATTGGTGAGCGACGGAGTGGGCTTGAAAGGGTGAGAGGGCGAGAAGGCGAGTGGGTGAAAGGGCGAATGAGCGAGAGGGCGA
>JALVDO010000746.1 GCA_027008975.1 Saprospiraceae bacterium
TTTCATTGACAAGTAAAGACTTTGACCATACCTTTGTGCCCGTTTTGAGAGGTTAGCAACAATAATGTATGTAAAATCGTTTATTATTGTAGTGAAACCCAATTAAAATTTTGCACATCCCCATTTTTGTGCATATTTTAACGTTTGACAAACTGTAATAATAATTTTGTTAGTACGATCCCTCAGTCTTTTTTGGCTGCGTACTTATGAATTTATTGTTGCACTAAAAAAAGTAAAATGAGACTCCCGTGTACATTATTTGTTGCGGCAATGCTACTGTTTAGTACGCATTCCGAAGCAAAAACTTATGAGAAAAAATTAAATCCCACGACCTTCGATAAAGAAGCGAACGTCGAAGCGATGATTAACGAAGGTTTATCCAATCTTCGATTACCTTTTGAGGTAAGGAATACGCCGGAAGTACGCAAGTACATCAAACAGTATATTCAACCCGGTCGTAAGAACTCCCAGGCGATGTTAGGTCGCTCGAGCCTTTATTTTCCGATTTTTGAGCATTACCTTAATATTTATGGACTTCCTCAGGAACTGAAGTATCTGCCAATGGTGGAATCAACTCTGCGTCCCGACGTCCATTCACGGGCAGGAGCCGCCGGATTGTGGCAATTTGTGCCGATCACTGCCCGTCATTTCGGACTCAGAATGGATGGCAATGTCGATGAGCGACTGGACCCTTACAAATCCACAGAAGCGGCTGTAAAATTGCTTGCATATCTTTACAAAGAGCTTGGAGACTGGCCATTGGTACTGGCGGCTTACAATAGCGGTGCAGGTCGTGTCCGAAAAGCAATCCGAAGAGCAAATTGTGATAACTTTTGGGAGATATCAGCTTATCTTCCGAGCGAATCCCGAAAATACGTCCCTGCTTTTATTGCTGCAGCTTATCTGGCACAAAATTATTCCAGACATGGTCTGACACCTAAATATCCTTCCTATGATCTACAGGATACAAGGGTATTTACTGTCTATAAGCGATTAAATCTAAAGGAAATCGCAAGAAATTGCCACGTGGATTTGAATGTCCTAAGAAAATTAAACCCTTCCTATAGGAATAATATCGTCCCAACCAATGCAAAGGGAAATTACATCGTCATTCCCGCTTCGTCAGCTACTGACTTTTGGTTGCGATACATACCTAGGAATACTTTTATTTCGCCGGATCAGGGACTGACTATGATTTCGTATACTGCCGTCGTCGGCGATAATATCAACAATCTGGCATTATTATTCGACTGCACCGTAGCGGACATTATGAAGTGGAACCACCTGACAAGACCTGATGTTGTCGTCAATCAGTCATTGGTCTTTTATTTGCCGAAAGAATCATTGGTGGCAAGGCCGTAGGATTGGGTGTTATTAATCAAAAAATACTGACGAAGCTTTGCTTGTCAGCATATTATTTCCAGCAACTACTACGTGGTTGCTGGAAATAATAGAAGTTGTTAATATATAGAGGGCAGGCTGATTTATTCAGCCTGCCTTTTTTTGTCCCCATTAAAATGTTATTACATTTGTTGATACAAATACAAGAAAAACATGATAAACCTACTAAGCGATACCGTCACACGACCCACTCCCGATATGCTAAAGGCCATGATAAGTGCAGAGGTTGGAGACGATGTCTTCAGAGAAGACCCAACCGTGAATCGACTCGAAGCAAAAATAGCGGAGATGTTTGGAAAAGAAGCTGCCCTTTTTTGCCCTTCAGGGACGATGTGCAACCAGATTGCCATCCGGTCACATACCAACCCAATGGATGAAATGATTTGCGAAAGTACTTCCCATGTTTTCAGGTTCGAAAACGGAGGATACGCCTTTCATGCCGGCATTGCCATTGATACAATACAGGGCGAATACGGCAAAATAACAGCTGATGAAATACTACCAAAAATCAAACCCTATGCCGATTG
>JALVDO010000747.1 GCA_027008975.1 Saprospiraceae bacterium
GAACGAATTATCGTGACTGAGATTCCGTATCAGGTAAATAAAGCCAATTTGGTTGCTAAAATTGCCGAACTGGTCAATGAGAAAAAAGTTGAAGGAATAACGGACCTGCGTGATGAATCAGACAGAAATGGATTGCGCATTGTTATCGAAATTCGTAGAGATGCAATGGCAAGCGTCGTATTGAGCAAGTTGTTCAAGTACACCGCTCTTCAGTCCTCCTACGGAATCAATAATATCGCTTTAGTTGGTGGACGTCCAATGCTGTTGAACCTGAAGGACATCATTGAGGAGTTTATCCTCTTCCGCCTGGAAGTCATTACTCGTCGTGCCAAGTTTGAACTGAATAAAGCGCTTAGTCGTGCTCACATATTGATTGGATTGTTAATTGCGCTGGATTATCTCGATGAAGTGATTTCACTCATTCGTAGCTCAAAAACACCTGCGGACGCAAAGGCTGCCTTGGTGAAAGGCGCTTTTATCAAAGATAAAAAGAAGTTCTGGGATAAATTTGGACCATTAATTGAGGAGGGGGCTACTGAAGATTATTTTGTCGATGAGGGCAATGTGCTTTCCGAGGCGCAAGCGCAGGCAATTTTGGACTTGCGTTTGCAAAAATTGACAGGACTGGAACGAGATAAAATCCAGCAGGAATACGACGAATTGCGTAAGGTGATCGATGACCTGATGGACATCCTTTCAAGCGAAGCTCGAAGGCGCTCTATCGTCAAGGAAGAACTGGAGGAAGTCAAAGAAAAGTATGGTGATGAGCGTCGTACTGAAATCAATATGGCGGGTGGAGATATTTCCATCGAGGATTTGATTAAAGATGAAGAAGTGGTTGTGACTATTTCTCACCTTGGTTATATCAAACGAACACCAATCTCTGAGTACCGAACGCAGGCTCGTGGTGGACGAGGCTCTCGTGGGGCTAAGACCCGGGATACGGATTTTATCGAACATCTGTTTGTCGCTACAACACATAACTATCTGTTGTTTTTTACCGAGGATGGGAAGTGTTATTGGATAAGAGTATTTGAGATTCCCGAGGCATCCAAGGCTTCCAGCGGACGTGTCATTCAGAATATTCTCTCTATTCCAAAAGAAGATAAAGTCCGTGCCTACATCGTGGTGAAAGACCTCAAAGATGAGGAATTCATGGCAAGCCACTACATCATGTTTGGTACCAAGAGTGGTATTGTAAAGAAAACGCCATTAGAGGCTTTCTCTCGTCCAAGAGTTGGCGGAATTATTGCCATTACTATTCGAGAAGGAGATCAGTTGTTGGAGGCGAAGTTGACGAATGGTTCCTATGAAATTTTCATTGCCTCTAATAATGGGATGGCAATAAGATTTAAAGAGTCCGCTATTCGTTCGATGGGGCGTACCGCAGCCGGTGTGAGAGGTATTCGCTTGTCCGAAGGCAATTTTGCGGTGGGTATGGTTTGCATTGATCCGACAGATGTAAATACGACTATTTTTGTCGTTTCCGAAAAAGGGTATGGAAAGCGAACGAAGTTTGAAGATTATCGCCTTACCAATAGAGGCGGAAAAGGGGTGAAAACCATGCAAATTACCGACAAAACAGGTAATTTAGTGTCCATCAAAGCCGTTAAAGAAGAGGATAATTTGATGATTACCAATAAATCGGGGATTATTATCAGAATATCCGTCAGTGAAGTTCGAGTTATGGGACGTGCTACGCAAGGTGTAAAAGTCATTAATATTTCTAAAGGCGATGAAATTGCAGACATTGCCGTTGCGCCGCCTATGCCGGACGAAGTAGCTGATATCGAAGATGCCGAAATCGTCGATGAAGCAACTTCTAATGAAGAAGAATAAAAGGTAGTTACAAAAACATTAACATTTTGTAAACGTTTTTTACCGATGGGTGAGCGTCTATAAAATAAACAACCGAAAATTGGTTGTGG
>JALVDO010000748.1 GCA_027008975.1 Saprospiraceae bacterium
ATATATTTACGCAAGTATTCAGGCACATCTCTAAATAATTCGGAAAGAGGCTTATAATGCCAATTTTCCTTTCCGTGATAATAAAGCAGCGGAAGAATGAATTCTAATTCCCCCTCATTTACGACCACCTGCTTGTAATAGGCGTGCGAGAGATAATACAACACCTGTACCGGCGCATATTTGTCTGGATTACTCTTATGCTCCAATAGTATTGAAATATAAATGGAACCACTGGCATCCCGCAGTTTAAATCGAAAAACGACGTCAGCAAAAGCTTCGCTCAATTCACTATTGATAAAAGTCACATCCTGTTGCTGGATAGAGTTAATATCTATTAAATCCAATACTTTTTCATCAAGGAAGGAGATGAAAAAATCCTTTGCAATCTCTATGTCCGTCAATATCTTTTTTAGGAACTTATCGTGTATCTTTGTTATTTTATTTGGCATAATTCAGATTGTAGTAAGTAAAGCTTAAATTTGAACTTTTGGACTAGTCACTACCCCAAAACTGCCCACATCTTAACCTAAGTATAGTATCTGGGACAAATATACACAATTTTGTTTTAATATAAAACTTTTAGATACTTTTACTGTAAAAAAAGACTACTTTTTTAGAACCTTAAAACATCCTATCCGAGCATTATCGTTGGCGTACAATTCCACAAAATACAATCCGGTAGCTATGCTTTTAAAGTTTATTTGTCCATTTATGACAGGGCCTATTCTCATTATTTTTCCGGCAGGTGAAAATATTTTATAGGAAACAGCAACATCATTGCCTAATTGAAAAAAGGCAACAGTGCCAACGGGGTTGGGGAATAGCCTTCCCATTTCGCCTTGGGCTTCACGAGTGCCAGAGGGGCCTGTGTATTCAAAAATCCCAATATCATACCCATTTCCCTGCGGCCTGGCATTGCCATCAAAATCTACGGGGGGAGCATCGGTGGCTGTACCATTATCTATGCACAAACTTTCCGGTTGAAGGTGGTAATCGCCAGATGCGCCATCGACAAACAGCGGGTTAGAATCAATATTCCCCATACCCACCGGCATTGGAAAACCATTGTCAAAGAAATCGCAATATAGGTATTCAAAATTCAGCGTGGCATCACCTTTCAGGAAGGTATTGACATCGTGAATAATACTATTGACAATCCGATTCCCTGTATTAGGGCGTTCGCAATTGAAAAGATATTCCGAATTGTCAAATACGCAATTGACATACAAATTATCATCAGCCGGCGCACTGTTGTAATACCAGCTATTTAAGTCTATTGCCCATTGAGTATTGACAAAAATACAGTTGCTAAAAGTATTGTTGGTACCGCAATAATCAGCGTCTTCTCCCGACAGCAGGAATCGAACACCCGCATCGCAATTTTCCGCAACACAAGCGTTAAAATTATTATAACTTGCACCGTCCCTAATCATAAATCCCGTCACATCCTCCAATCCCCCGATGGCTTTGCAATTTCTAAATTCATTATTCCTGACCCCTGACCAACGTACACCAAAACAACCTCCAATCATATTTTTTGAAATACAGTCCACAAAGAGGTTGTTTTCGCCCCTTTCTTTGAGTTGAATGCCGTGTCCGACATCCTCCAAGTTTCCAACTCTTTCACTATAACAATTCCGAATGACGTTGTTATCGCCTTTCAAGACTATATAATAATCCATTGAAGTGTAAGTTCCCTCTTCGGTCAATTCACTTTCATCACTGTATACCTTGCAACCCTCAATTAAATTGTTGTCGCCCCAAATATCCATTCCTGCTCCGGTCGCATTTACAATCAGACAATTCCTGATAATATTCCCATCCGCTTCCTTTACTCCAATAGCCGTAGAGTAGGCATCGCCAATGTTTTTGATAAAAATATTCTCAAATATATGTCGCGAGTTGATAGGGATGGAATTCCATAA
>JALVDO010000749.1 GCA_027008975.1 Saprospiraceae bacterium
GAGAATACGAAAAAAGTCGGTCCGCCTGCGACCAAATCTTCGCCAGACCCGAAGAACTCAAAAACGCAGACCTCCAATACCAGGCAGGTGCCTACAAAATAAGAGCTGCCCTCTACGAAAAAAAAAGAAAAACAAAACGGGCAAAGCAAGACTACCTGACAGCATTGAAGCTTCAGGATACAGCCCTTTTACAAAGCGTCCTAAAACGGGAGATGGGAAAAACCTACCTTCAACTCTCGGACTTATCGCCTAAAAATGCACTCGAATACGCCCAACATGCCTTAAACACCGTATTGCCATTCATCAGCCCGACAGACATCAATGCCAATCCATCGAAAGGGGATTTATACAACGAAAATGTCATCCTTGAAGCTCTGATGAAAAAGGGCACAGTCTTATCTAGGCAAAATATTGAGGAGCTACCCGCTGCACTAAATGTACTGGAATTGGCGCTCGAAACAGAGGATATCATCTACAACGACCTCCATTTTGGTTCGTCACAACTACAGTTTTTGGGCGAAAGCCACGACCGGCACGAATTGACTCTGGATGTCATTTACAGAATGTATCAAGACAATCCCGATGGCGATTTGGTCGCAAAAGCATGGAAGTATTTTGAAAAAAGCCGTTCCGTCATTCTCCGGCAAAACCTCGCCGATCACCGGGCATTCGAGAATATCCGGTCCGTCGCAAAGCCCATCCTTCAATCTCGCAAAAGGACAAGGCAGGAGATGGAGAAAGTACAAAGCAAAATCATCGAACTTCGACAACTTGACGAACGCAAAGAATTAAAGAAAGCCCAAAAGGAATTGATAGCCCTAAAGGAAAAGCTCATAGGTATTCAGCAACAGATTCAGGCATTAGACCCCAAGTTTGCAGCCGCTCTTTTTGACAAATCTGTCATTGGTTTGTCTCCCGCCGCCAATGCAATTTCCAAAGAGCAGGGACAACTGGTTTCTTACTTTTATGGTCGTGACAACCTGTATGCAATTTCAATCGGAAAGCTATCATCACCTAAGTTGCATCGAATACCAATCACCCGAGAATTCAACAATCGAGTCAATCGTTTCATCCGGTCGTGCAAAGATGGTGCCGCAGCAAAAAACAATTGTGGAAATCAAGCGCAAATGAATCAATTCATCGAGGACGCCGGTTATCTTTACCAACAATTATTGGCTAACCTTATTGATACCCCTTCCGACCTCAAAGCGCTCACCATCCTTCCCGACGGCATACTCAACGGGCTCTCTTTTGATTTACTATTGACAGCCCAGCCACAACTTCAGCAACTCCCGGAGAGCGAACAGGCACCTCCAATGGCCTATGCCCATTTGGATTACCTGATAAAATCAACGCCAATAAAATACAGCTATTCTTACACCCTCGACCAAAGGGATAGGGAGAGCAATAAAAGACGAGCAACAATTGCCTATCTCGGTGTAGCGCCCGGTTATATGAATTGCACCAATGAGTTGCCCATCAGAGAAGGTATCCGGTGTGTACAGGCTGTCAGTAAATTATTTGACGGCGAAGTTGCACAGCCTTATGTCGGCAACTTTAGACAAGAAGCCTCTAAGGCAAATATTCTACAGTTCTATGGTCATGCCCAGGCTAATAGCGAGGACCCGCTCACTTCCTGGATGGCATTCGACTGCCAAGGTGGTGATAAGGAAGATAACCGCCTCTATGCCTTCCAAATCTACGGATTAGACCTCAATACCGACCTTTTGGTGCTAACCGCCTGCCAAACAGGTGAAGGAAAGTACAATCCCGGAGAAGGAATCATCAGCATTGGCCGAGCATTCCGATATGCCGGCAGCCGACATGTCATCCTTACTTTGTGGGAGGCGTATAACCAGTCAATTGGAGAAATAAGTGAATACTTTTTCGAGTTTGTTCACGAAGGCTTACCTTACGAACAGGC
>JALVDO010000750.1 GCA_027008975.1 Saprospiraceae bacterium
CTCAATAACCACCTTCCTCATCTCCACATTTCCATCCAACTCCAACCGGAGTAGGTGAATGCCCGTTGAAAAGCACTTTTTCTCCTCCATTTTGCATCCTTTTCGGTTCTTGTATAGTCTTTGTTAGCGTTATCTATTTTGTATCAAAAAACTGTTACTTTTTCCGACATTGGCATTATGTAACCATTAGAACTAAAACTATAAAACAATTAAAAGTATGAAAAAATTAATCCTAATTATCTCTTTCCTTTCACTTTCTTTATCATCATACGCCCAAACTGACCCCGCCACTTCCGGTGTTGTGGATGGTGCTGCCAATGTCTTTATTGACGGATGCTGGGATTGTGACTTTGATAACTTTCGCCGCGAGGTTAACTATGTTAATTTTATGCGACAACGGCAGGAAGCAGACGTATTTGTGTTGGTGACCGATCAGGGCGTCGGTAGCGGAGGGGATAAATACACCATGTATTTTGAAGGGCAAAACGCTCCCTATCTCGGTATGAAAGACACGCTGACCGTCATTACTGCAAATGATGATACAGACAGAATTATTAGTGATAAATTGCTCGTTATTTTCAAGAAGGGCATCATGCCTTATGTGCTGAAATCGAACATTGCCGATAAAATCACCTTCAGTTATAAAGCAGCGGATAATAAGGAAGAGGACGAAAAAACTCAGGAAGAGGAAATCGTCGATCCTTGGGATAGTTGGGTCTTCTCTATTAGTGCCAGGGGCAATCTCAATGGTGAGTCCTCATACAATTCACTGAATACGAGCGGACGGCTGTCTGCCAATCGGGTGACGGAGGAAAATAAAATTAGCATCAATGCGAACTTTAGTTATAGAGAGAGTAATTTTTCTTATGTTACCCAGGACATTCACGGCAATGACTCCACTGCTGTGATTACTTCCTTGACGCGGAGCCAGCACGGTAGTGCCAAATACGTCAAGTCGCTTACCGACCACTGGTCAACGGGGGTTCGTTTGAATGTCTATTCCAATACTTATTCGAATATCGACTTTAGTGGCTCAATCAGGCCGGGAGTAGAATATGATTATTTTCCCTATGCGGAATCGGATCGAAGAAGCCTTACCGTTATCTACGAGGTGGGTCCCCTCTACAACAATTATGTAGATACGACCATTTTGGATGTCGAACGGGAATTTTTGTGGAAGCACTCTTTGTCTGTTGATTTGGCGCAAAAACAAAAATGGGGTAGTATTTATCTCGGTCTTTCTTATGATGGCTATTTACATGATTTAAGATTGTATAATGTCTCCTTTAACCCTTACATTGACTGGAATATTGCCAAGGGACTGACACTCGGTATCGGTGGTTTTTTCTCTCTTGTTGGCGACCAAATCGAGCTTCCAAAAACGAGTATTGACGTCCCCGATTTGATACTGCGAAACCGGATTGTTGCCACGAGTTTTAACTATTGGGGTTTTGTCAATATCCGTTATACCTTTGGCTCAAAATACAATAATGTTGTAAATCCACGATATGGCGGTGGAGGCGGACGGACTTTTTATTTTTAATATGGCTCTTATAGGGGGGGCAACCCGTTGGGAAACAGTAAGAGCGTATTGAAACAATAGAAACATTTTATTGTTGAATATGAAAAAATCATGCGCATTACCATCACCTTATCGTTGCTTTTGCTTTGGCTTCCAATTGCTCATGCCCAGTCGCACCTCAAAAAGGGGGATGTTGCACCGGTTTTCTCCGTACTTGATTTACAGGGCAATAGGGTGGAGGTGCCGTTAAAAAATGGCGAAAAGGTCTTGCTAGTCTTTTTTCGGTATGCCGGCTGTGTAGTGTGTAATTTTCGTGCACACGAATTGATCGAGTCTTATGATTCCCTTAGACGGAAAGGCATACGGGTCATTGGTGTTTTCGAATCAAAAGAGGATTTG
>JALVDO010000751.1 GCA_027008975.1 Saprospiraceae bacterium
GGGGCGTAGCCCTGTAATCTTAAACGTAAAGATATGGCAAATGCTCCCATATTACAAGCTTACATTATGAGATGGTAAGTAGTTACCAATTTTCTTTGACAAAATTAGACCTTTTACTGACAGGATTTACAGGATTTTTTACTTTGCAAAAATTCCTGCTGTAGCCATGAGCTTTTTATGAGAAAACCCTTCAATTCGATCTCCTTAATGACCATTTTTCGTTTTTTTAGCTTATATTTGTATCCGGTTATGCATTTGGTAGTTCGTTAATAATAAATTTAGTATCTGAATTTATTATTTGCCTATGCTTTAGAAAGTGGTAAATCATTTGTTTATGAAAAAATTACCTATCGGAATACAGACCTTGAGTAAAATCATTGAAGGCAATTTCGTTTATGTCGATAAAACGGAAATTGCTCATAGACTCATTGATAGAGGAGGCTATTACTTTCTCTCTCGCCCGCGCCGCTTTGGCAAAAGCCTCTTTCTGGATACGCTTAAAGATATATTTGAAGGCCGAAAAGAACTTTTCAAGGGGTTGTATATCCATGATAAGTGGGATTGGGAGGTGAAGTATCCGGTTTTGAGGATAAGTTTGGGGTCGGGTGTTCTTAAAAATATAGAAAAATTACAACATCATCTAAGAAGCATATTAGAAGATGTAGAAGAAGATTTGCTTATTGAATGTAAAAAAACGCTGAATGTTAAAGATTGTTTTAAATATTTAATAAAGGCCGCATTTAAAAAATACAATCAAAAAGTAGTAATACTTATTGATGAGTACGATAAACCCATTCTAGATAATATTACCGACAAAGAGATTGCGCGTGAGATGCGAGATGCGATGAAAGACTTTTACGGAGTAATAAAAGACAATGATGCTTATATTCGTTTGGTTTTCATCACCGGTGTGAGCAAGTTCTCCAAAATGAACCTTTTCAGTGGGCTGAACAACCTAGAAGACATCACCCTCAATGCCGACTATGGTGATATATGCGGTTATACCCACGATGACCTGCTAACGGTTTTTTCCGAACATCTTCAGGGAGCAGATATGAAAATGGTCCAAGAATGGTATAACGGCTACAATTACTTTGGCAAAAAAGTTTACAATCCATTTGATATATTGTTGTTTATTTCTAATCATTTTAAATTTAGAAATTATTGGTGGTCAACGGGCAATCCTTCCTTTCTGATAGAGATGCTCAAAACGGAGAATTACTATATTCCAAAATTAGAGAACTTCGAAGCAACAGACGAAATTCTCAATACTTTTGATGTGGATAAGATAGAACTGATTGCTCTGCTATGGCAAACGGGCTACCTGACCATTAAAGAGGAAATACAAGCCTTATTTGGGATGAAATACAAGTTGGTCACACCTAATAAAGAAGTTCAAACGTCTCTGAATGGTCTGTTTATTAATTATCTGACTCAACAAGTGACAGAAAAACTTCAATATCAAGAGCTTCTCTATAATATGTTAGCGACTGTGGATATGGAGGGGTTCAAAGAGGCGCTCATCACACTTTTTGCTTCCATTCCCTACAACAATTTTACCAATAACAGGCTATTGGAATACGAAGGCTATTACGCCAGTGTCGTCTATGCCTACATCGCCAGCCTTGGGTTGGAAATCATTCCTGAAGACACGACCAACTTCGGCAAAATGGATTTGACGGTAAAAATGCCGGATGGAAAAATCTACATCATCGAATTTAAACTCACAGAAAAAGCCACCGGTGAAGCACTTCGCCAAATAAAAGAGAAGCGCTATTTTGAAAAATATCAGACCAATGACGGTCTATACCTCATCGGTATTGAATTTAGCAGGGCGGAGCGAAATGTCATTGGATTTGAATGGGAGCAGATGATGTAATAACCTTAATAACCATTCTTCAAGACAATATTATCAGAATCCGGATTGCTTTTTTTCCAAAGGACAGTCAGGTCGGAAATTTCAGTCAAAAACCCGGCTTCATCGATTAAATACGGGCGATAACCCCATGATTCGGTAAGGCTAACAGCAGCCCGATGCGACTCTTTATCCAAATATTCCATGACGATTAGTGGTCTGCCCTGATGTAGATATTTCTCCAGCCCTTGCAATACTTCCAGTTCTGCACCTTCGACATCTACTTTGATGATGGATGGAGAGAGGTGTCGTTCCTCGATGATTTTATCTAAGGGAAGTGCTTGAATAGATACTTTTCGGGCATTGAATTTTTGATACCATTTTTCCTCGTTATACTGCTCCGGGAAAAGGGTGTTGTACTCGGAGTAAAGTATGGGGAACTCAAAAAAATCAATGGTTTTTTCTTTAGACGCAGCAGCAATATTTAACGCGGTAATACAGGGTTCTTTTATACTGTTTTTCTTGAAAATGGCAAACATCTCCGGCGACGCTTCAATACTGGTGACGCATCCCTTATTGCCGACTAATTTTGCGGCAAGCAAACTAAAAAAACCAAAGTGGACACCAACATCCATAAAGTCATCACCCTCCTTTAGGTGGTGGATTAAAAACTTTGCCAACCGTATTTCAGAATCATGAGTCTTTGCTCCCCAAAGATAGATGTCCATTGCAGAGGGAAGTTGCAAGGTCATTTCCGTTCCAAAAAAAGTGCGACCGTGTGCTATTTTTCCCTTTTTTGTGATAGGGTATATTCCGTGCCGAAAGAGTTGCGCGCCGAGGTAATGAAACGGGCGATGCATCATTTTATTCCACTTCGATGTACTAGTCAAATCTACAATTAGGCCTAGATCGGTCAGGAGTTTTTTCTTTATCTCGCCCATCGCATTCCAAGGTATATACAGAGGATACATAGAGAAACACTACCTATGATATTGAGAAAGGCATAAAGGGGATGACCATCGTTGAATAAAGCCAGCGTCTCACTCGAAAAGGTCGAAAAGGTGCTGAAGCCACCACAAATTCCCGTCATGATGAACAGCCTGTACTCGTGCACCAATGCTTCCTTCAAAGACCATTCTGTGACGAAACCCAATAAAATACAGGCGAGTGCATTTGCGACAAGGGTTGCAACCGGAAAGTTTGCTGACCAGTTTGCCAAACTGGTACTCACTCCATAGCGGGCTATGCTGCCGATGCCGCCACCAATAAAAACCCAGAAAAAATCTACCATTAGCTGTTAATTAATTCACGTTGAATACTACCCGATGTGACCCTATGCTTTCTTTTCTTTTTCAGGATGAGGAGTTGTAACAAACCCGTTAGTAATCCGGCAATCCCTATTTCCAACAAAAACAGATAATGCATTTCCATCTTATCGTGTAGCCCAAAAACCATGCAAATAAACGACATATTTGCAAAAAATAAAATTAAGGTCGCTTTCGTATGGCTATATCCGTAATCAAGCAGCAAATGATGCAAATGACGTTTGTCCGGTCGGAATGGTGAAATTCCCTTTGAAATGCGGATTAGAAAGACTCGGGTAGCATCAAATAGGGGTAGAATCATAATGCCGATGGCTACTGCGGGGATATTCTCAAACCTGGCCTGATTGTCCATAGGGAGGTGGTCGTTTATAACAATAAACTCAATAATCAGTATGGCTACAGCGAGTCCAATCAGCAGCGAGCCGGCATCTCCCATGAAAATTTTTGCCGGGGCAAAATTGTATTTTAGAAAGGCCATGGTTGCACCGACAATGGAGAAGGCTACAGCGGCATAACCCATTTTACCAACCATGTAAAACCACACACCTAAAGTGCCAAGAATCAATATCCCAATGCTCCCCGCCAGCCCGTCGATACCATCAATCAAATTGAATGCATTGATAATTGAAATCATGCAGAAAATAGTAATGATGATTGAAAACCATTCGGGAAAGACGTTTTGGAATCCAAACAAACCATATAGTCCGCTTAACATTACTTTAGATTTGAATACGAAAATGAAGGTGGCTAGTAGTTGCCCCAGCAGTTTGTAGCGCGGTGATAAGGGTGAAATATCGTCTCTAGCCCCAACCAAAAACAAAATAATGAAAGCACAAAGAATATATTGTAAATCGCTAAACTGTAGTATTGGCGTCCACAAAACAAATGCTAGAATAGCACCGGAAAAAATAGCGATTCCACCAAGTGCCGGCGTTTTTTTCTGATGTGAGCTCCGGTAGTCAGGTTCGTCAAACAGGTGCTTTTCGTGGGCAATTGAAATAATTGAGGGAATGGCAAGGTAGGTCACCAAAAACGCTGTGAGAACACATAAAAAAAGGATGGTCATTTTATCTAAAGTTTCGGCTTGTCGGTTTATTAATTGTATTTCGTCCGTACTGTTACTTATTCGTATGAATAGCACATTAACTTTATGGAAATAGCGATTTTGTGAACAACTTTTTTATAGATTCAGGTGTCATAAATGCATGGCAAACGGGAAAGCAGGAACGCTACCATAGCCAATGTATGAAGGGCTTTAAAGCGAAGAAAGCAACTGAAAAATGACTCGGTTAACATTTGAATCGCTAAAACTTAGCATCATCAATCGATAAGAGCCATTCTTCAATCTCTTTCACTATGGTTTGGAGCATTCCCTTTTGAAAGGGGGATTCTAAGTTGGCCAAACTGATCAACTCTAAAAAGGAACGACTCCCGCCTGCTTGGCACAATCGTAAATAATCTGCCCATGCACACTCATGGCTCGCTCTGTCTTTTTTCCAAAACTGAAAAGCGCCAACAGAGGCCAAGGCATAATCAATGTAATAAAAGGGAGTGACAAAAATATGACTTTGCTTATGCCAATATCCTCCCATTGTGAGGAAGTTATTATCCGCATATTTTTTGTGTGGTAAATATTTTTGTTCTATTTGACGCCAAGCTTCGTGCCTGTCCTCAGCGCAAATATAAGGATTTTTATAGATAAAATGCTGAAATTCATCTATAGCAACGCCATAAGGCAAAAAAAGCAGTGAAGAAACCATGTGGGCATAACGATATTTATCTGCCTGCTCACCAAAAAATAACTCCATCCAGGGCCATGCAAAATACTCCATGCTCATGGAGTGAATCTCGCAGGCTTCATAGGTTGGCCAGTTGTATTCTAATACCTCAGAGTCCCGGCTTGAAAACACCTGAAAAGCATGCCCCGCCTCGTGGGTTAATACATCTATATCCGCACTCGTCCCGTTGAAGTTGGAAAAAATAAATGGTGCTTTGTAATCTTCGATAAAGGTGCAATATCCACCGGTAGCTTTTCCATCCTTCGCGAGTAGGTTCATGAGGTCATTTTCTATCATGAAGTCAAAGAATGTAGCAGTCTCTCGGGAGAGCTCATGATACATTTTGGATGCCATTTCTATGATTTGTTCAGGACTTCCCAAGGGCTTGGCATTGCCGGAAGGGAATTGAAAATTTTCGTCGTAATAGTATAAATCATCCAGATTCAGTCGTTTGGCTTGTCGCTTGTACAAGGTGTTGGCAATGGGAACAATGTGTTCCAGCACTTCTTGCCGAAATACCTTTACCATTTCTTCATTATAGTCTGTACGATTCATTCGGGCGTAGCCTAACTCAATAAAGTTTTCGTAGCCCAGTTTTTGTGCAATCTGATGCCGAATCTTGACTAATTGGTCAAAAATGTCATCAATTTCCTTTTGGTTTTTTTCATAAAACGTCCACTTCTTTTCTACTGCTTTTTTTCTTACTGCTCGATTTTTGTCCACCTCTAAAGCATAGATTGAAGACAGGTTGTAATTTTTCCCTTCAATGTCGATTTTTGCCGTCGCTTTCAGTTTGATGTACTTACTGCTCAGTTTGTTTTCTTCTTCAAGGTCTTCCAAGATTTCCTCTGAAAAGGTTTTTAAATTTTGCGCTGCAAGCCTGAATAGCTGACTTCCGAATTTTTCTTCCAGTTGCTGTCTCTTCGGATGCTTGATTAGATGCTTGTAGAAGCGATTATTAATAGCATCATACTGTGGCACTGCTATGTCAAAAAAAGCATTTTCCTCCTCGTAAAATTTATCGGTGGTATTGGTCGTATGGCGGATGTAGGCAATATTGTACATCGTTGTAAAATTGGATTTCAAGGCGTTAATCCGGGAAATAATCCGGGAGAGCTCTTCTATGGATCGTTCCCTCTCAAACAACGCCAACAATTCATCAATTTTGGTTGAGAATTGCTCCATATTTGGTCTTTGGTAGGTATAATGATGAAAACTCATGAATATTTTTTTTGGGAGGTTTAACAGATTCTAAATTAATTGTTTGCCTATGCCTTACTTTTCGGTAAAAGTAAGGTTTTTTGTTAAAAAAAATCTACTCAAATGGAGGATTTTTCCATTTTGAAGCCTTCTTACTTGTTTATTTGAGGAAAACTACCGAAATTGGTGGGGAATAAAATTGTCCTTAGGATTGTTATATGCGAAAATGGATTAACGAAGGTTTTAGGGTATATTACGATTATCTCCATAAGCGTACACTTCGTTATCTTTCCGACCCTATCCGAACGCAGACCAACGTCCTCAACGAGCTTATCCAGTCTGCTCGCACGACAGAATGGGGGCGTCTCCATCAGTATCAAAGGATTAAAACGCCTGATGCCTTTCGGGAGCAGGTGGCAGTCCAGGATTATGAAAGTCTGAAACCCTACATCCGTCGTATGATGTACGGTGAAAAAGACGTTCTTTGGAATGGGCAGGTGTTTCTCTACTCTAAATCATCGGGTACGACTGAAGACAAAAGCAAATTTATTCCTATCAGTCGCCAAAACCTCCGAAAATGCCATATTGGGGGCAGTTGGCAAACGATGATGTGGTTTTATCATAACCGTCCCGATGCACGACAATTTGAGTATAAAAGTCTGGTGATGGGGGGGAGTCTTCATCCATTTGAGCCCTACCCCAAAACAATTATTGGCGACGTTTCTGCTCATATGATTCAGCGGATGCCGAGCGTGGGGAAGCCCTTTTATACCCCCGATTTTAAGACTGCTCTAATGTCTGATTGGGAAGAGAAACTCGAGCGAATGGCACAGATTTGCGCCAGGGAGGACAAAATGGTTATGATAGGTGGAGTGCCGACCTGGACTGTTATTTTACTCAGGCGAATTCTTGAAATTACGGGTAAAGAAAATATGATGGAAGTATGGCCGCACTTTCAGGGTTATATCCACGGTGGTGTGAGTTTTTTACCTTATCGGGAGCAGTTTGAGCAGTTTTTCCCTTCTGAAAATGTCAGTTATCAGGAGATTTATAACGCATCGGAGGGGTTCTTTGCCACACAAAATAATTTTCTGGATGACGGGATGCTTCTGCTTATTAATAATGGTGTCTTTTACGAGTTTATTCCGATAGAAGAGTGGGGAAAAGCATCCCCCGAAACAGTTTTGTTACACGAAGTGGAACGCGGTAAACAATACGCTATGGTCATTAGTACCAATTCAGGATTGTGGCGTTATCAATTGGGTGATACGGTCGTGTTTACCTCCATCAACCCGCATAAGATAAAAATTACGGGTCGAACCAAACAGTTTGTCAACGCCTTTGGAGAGGAGGTTATGGTTGAGAATACGGACAAGGCACTTGCTATGACGTGTAAGAAATTTAATGCTATCGTAATGGAATATACCGTGGCTCCCATCTATCTGGAGGGAACGAACAGGGGAGGGCATGAGTGGTTGATTGAGTTCTCGATTCCTCCTGCTGACATTAACGCTTTTAGCAAAGACTTGGATTTGAACCTGCAATCGCTTAATTCCGATTATGAAGCTAAACGGTATAAAGATATAGCGCTACAACCCCTAATTATACA
>JALVDO010000752.1 GCA_027008975.1 Saprospiraceae bacterium
AACATGCCCCTGTCATCGGGTTCAATAAGGCTGTTTGTTTTCCATTTCGCGCCAAAGGCGAAGAGGCTTAAGGCCTTCTTCATGTAGCATTTGGTTCGTTTTCAACTGCCTTTCGGCAAATGGTATTGCGATCTCTTCATAAATGAAGTTGTCGTCAAAACCCGCAATGTCTGCAGCATCATAACGCGAAGCTGCAAATACCAGGCGTTGGGCCCGTGCCCAGTAAATGGCCCCGAGGCACATGGGGCAGGGCTCACAAGAGGCATAAATGGTGCAACCCTCCAGCTGAAAATCCTGCAAATGCGCACAAGCCCTGCGAATGGCTACGACCTCTGCATGGGCGGTGGGGTCTGAGCTGATGAGCACGCGGTTGTTGCCTTTGGCGATGACTTCACCTTCAGCATTCACGATTACGGCTCCGAAAGGACCTCCCTCTCCTTTTTTCATCCCTTCTTCGGCCAATTGGATGGCCATACGTAAAAAATGGGCATCGTCTTTTTTCATTGCCATACTTTTTTCTTTCTTTGTGCGAGCAACATGCTGCAAAGAAAATCATTTTAAAGAATCTGTCAAGCCTAAAATCAACGGCCTATGCTTCCCTTTCAAAACGATGCCATCACCTTTGGAATTTTAATGATCGTATTGGCTCTGATTTTTTATACGTCTTCTAAAAAAAGATTCAAGACTTTCTATCGCTTTGTACCTCCCCTCTTGCTTTGCTATTTCGTTCCCGCTCTGCTGCGCTGGCCTCTGGGGCTCATCACCGCGGAGGGCAGTCAACTCTATTTTGTGGCTTCCCGCTATTTGCTACCCGCCAGCTTGATTTTGCTCTGCCTGAATATAGACTTCAAGGGCATTTTTAATCTGGGTCCTAAGGCGCTGGTCATGTTTTTGACAGCTACCCTGGGTATCATCATCGGTGGTCCCATTGCCCTGCTGCTGGTTTCTTATGTCTTTCCGGGCTTGCTTTCCAACACCCCTCCCGATGAGCTTTGGCGCGGGTTTTCCACCATAGCAGGCAGTTGGATAGGCGGTGGAGCCAACCAAACAGCCATGAAAGAAATTTTTCAGGTAGGTGACAACCTCTTCGGCTCTATGATCGTCATAGATGTCGTCGTTGCCAACATCTGGATGGGCTTTCTGTTGTATGGCGCTTCCATCCCCGACAAAATAGACCGTTGGCTCAAGGCTGATAATTCTGCTGTGGTAGAATTACAGGAACGCGTAAGCGCTTACAGCAAAAAGATTGCCCGCACCCCCAATACAACAGACACCTTTGTTCTGATGGCCGTAGCCTTTGGTGGCGTAGGGCTGTCGCACTTGTTGGCGGATATCATCACGCCCTTCATGGGCCAATACAAGGCTGCTCTGGAAAACGCAGGCCTTCATGCCCTGCTCAATCATTTTTTCTGGCTCATCGTCATCGCTACCACCCTTGGCATGTTGCTGGCACTGACCCGTGCACGCCAATTAGAAGGGGTGGGAGCTTCACGTTGGGGTGGAGTTTTTATCTATATCCTGGTTGCCACAATCGGCATGAAAATGGAGTTAGATAAGATTGGCAATCATCTGAACCTCTTTGCCGTGGGTTTGATCTGGATGGCCATACACGTAGCTTTGCTGATGCTGGTCGCCAAACTCATCCGGGCGCCCTTTTTCTTTGTGGCCGTGGGCAGCCAGGCCAACGTCGGTGGCGCTGCTTCTGCACCGGTAGTCGCCTCTGCCTTCAATCCTGCTTTGGCGCCCGTAGGAGCGCTCATGGCCGTACTGGGGTATGCGCTGGGCACCTATGGAGCTTTGGTCTGTGCAAAACTCATGCAATGGGTAATTGGAGGTTAGTCATCTAACAGGCTCAAAAACAATTCCCACTGATGCTCATAAGGAAGCACCTCAACTTCCGGATTTTTCTGAGGGTAACT
>JALVDO010000753.1 GCA_027008975.1 Saprospiraceae bacterium
TGTATTTTTCATCCTGATTCAGGCTATTTTTCGATATTATTTCATTTATAGTACATGGTGGTTGGGGCAATCCGTGGTACGCGACTTACGCAAGCGGGTATTTGACCATTTAATTCACCTGCGGCTAACCTACTTTGATAAAACACCTATTGGCACTTCTACTACCCGAACCATCAACGATATTGAAACGCTGAACCGCGTTTTCTCCAATGGATTGATTACAATTATTGCCGACATCCTGAGTGTATTAGCAGTTTTGGGCATGATGTTTTACACGAGCTGGAAACTGACGCTCATCTGCCTGATGACAATGCCTTTATTGATTCTGGCAACCTATATTTTCAAAGAAAAGGTGAAAAAAGCCTTCCAGCGGGTTCGTGCCCAAATTGCAATCATGAATGCCTACCTACAAGAGCGAATCACGGGGATGCGCATTATCCAGTTATTTAATGTAGAAGTAGCCGAGATGAAGAAATTTCGTGAAATCAACCGCAAATACACGGCTGCCAACCTCGATTCTGTGACCTATTATGCGACTTTTTTCCCTGTGGTGGAGATTATTTCTGCGATTTCTCTTGGTCTGATGATTTGGTGGGGGGCACAGGATGCCTTGCGCGATGGTGGCGTCACACTTGGAGCGATTGTCGCCTTTCCGATTTACCTCAATATGCTCTTCCGCCCTATCCGCATGCTGGCAGATAAGTTCAATACTATTCAAATGGGGCTGGTGGCATCAGAACGGGTCTTTAACCTACTCGATTTTGATGACAAAATTCCTAATGATGGCACCTTAATTCCCAAAAAATTCAAAGGTGATGTTCGCTTTGAAAAGGTATGGTTCAGCTATGATGAAAAAGACAAGTCTAATTATGTCCTAAAGGATATTTCTTTTGAGGTAAATGCCGGAGAATCACTGGCAATTGTAGGTCGTACCGGATCTGGAAAAACAACGATTATCAATATTTTGAACCGTTTTTATCCATTAACAGAAGGCAAAATACTAATAGATGAAGTCGATATAAAAGACTATGATTTATTTGCTTTGCGCAAAAGAATAGCCGTTGTATTGCAAGACGTCTTTTTGTTTTCAGGGACCGTCCTTCAAAACATCACTATGTACGACGAGCAAATCTCTCGCGAGAAGGTCATTGCTGCTGCACAGATGATTGGTGCGCACGAGTTCATCATGAAGCTACCCGGCGGCTACGATTATAAGGTAATGGAAAGGGGAGCGACGCTATCCATGGGGCAGCGACAACTTATTTCCTTCATCAGAGCCCTCGTATTTGACCCCGACATTCTGATATTGGATGAGGCAACCTCCTCTATTGACCCCGAGTCGGAAGCTGTCATTCAATACGCCATTGAGAAGCTGATTTACAAGCGTACATCCTTCATCATCGCCCACCGTCTTTCCACCATCCAACACGTCGATAAAGTAGCCGTGCTCGACAAAGGAAAACTGGTTGAAATCGGGGCTCCGGACGATTTATTACAAAATCCTGACAGCCATTATAAGCAATTGTACGAGATGCAGTTTTTGCATAGTGAAGAAAGGTTGGAGGTCTATAAGTAGTTACACCCAAAGAGCATTTCACACGTAGAAATAAACCACCGGCAACAATATTTTCACCTCCCGCTCCTCATGATTTTTCCAATACACGATAAAATTCACCTTCGCTTCTGTTAGTTGGAAGTGTTTTTTTGCCCATTTCGACTTCATTTCCATGAATTTTCTCGAGAAGCGAAGTACCGGATTGCCCTCCCTATCGAGCAGACCCTCATCATAAACGCCCAATGAATCACCGCTCCGGAGCTTCTCAATCCGAGGCTGAATAGACCCAAAATAACCCAGATAAATATCCTTATGTGTCAGTTCGTAGCGCAACTTTTGTGGTGGCGGATAATCGGCTAAATCC
>JALVDO010000754.1 GCA_027008975.1 Saprospiraceae bacterium
TGTCGATTTTCCGGCTACTTATAATACACACGTAAAAATTGAGGAAGGCACCTATACCTTGAGAGTCATAGACAATGATAGCGGTATTAATGGCGGGGATGACCTATGTGGGGAGATTAGCTTTACGCAAAACGACAATGGTTTTTTTGATGCAGGTAGCATGACATTGACAATTGATATAACCCACCGGATAGATACGGTCACTTCCAGTGAAATAATTCACGTTTTTGCACTACCCGAGGCACTGGAACTAACGGGAACGGAAACCGCTATCGACTGCGAAGGGGAGACAGCGATTCTCAGTACGACCTCAACTGAAAATATCCAATGGCAGCTGAATGGTGCCGCTATTATCGGTGAGACAGGACAGGAGTTAGAAGCCGTCGAGCCGGGTATTTACACCTGCGTTTATACTTCAGATGAAGGCTGTAGTGTAATCTCACCGGAGTTTAACCTCGAATCGACACCTTTTGATGTCGTTGTTGCCTTTGAGCAAATCGGAAACTATTACACGTTGGCAGACCCTGCTCAGTTGGATGGTTATAATTACGAGGCTCAGTGGTATTTGAATAATCAGCTTATCGAAGATGCTAATGAGTTGGGGTATTGTATCCAGATTTCGGGAACTTACAAGTTGGTAATTACCAATACAGATACGCATTGCTCCCTCAGTTCCGAGATACTTGCCTTCTACGATGAGGGCGACCCCAATTGTATTACAGGCACCAATGATGTCGATTTATTGGAGGTCGAGGTCTATCCCAATCCTTTTGATGATTATCTGTCTATTCGCATTCCATCCGGAGCAGACGCTGCCATTTCTTACAAATTGTACAATCAATTAGGGCAGTTGTTAACATTTGAGCAGCAGACAGATACCGGGGTAATAAACGTTGCGCATTTAAGTGCCGGAGTGTATTTCCTTGAGGTTATCTTCGGAGGAAAAAGCCAGGTGGTGCGGGTGATTAAGACAAATTAAGAATTTGTAAATACTTACCACCTCATACTTTGGGTTTGCAATTTGGTGATAAGGGGAACGCCCATACGGGCTGGCTGGATGACACCGATGTTACCCATACGGGCGCGTACCGGTGCGGATTTTCACGGACTTGCTGGAAAAAATCCGGACAGGTACGCCTCCGTCTGGATTCTGATCCGCTCAATCCGTGTCATCCGCACCGGTACGCGCCCGTATGGGTGTTCCCCTCTCCCTCATGGTAAGTAGTTACACTTTTCACAAATGAATCACCTCATCATAAGCAGCGGCAGCAGCCTCCATAATGGCCTCACTCATCGTAGGGTGGGGGTGGATGCTTTTGATGATTTCGAGTCCGGTGGTTTCTAGTTTTCTTGCAACGACTACCTCTGCAATCATTTCGGTGACATTGGCTCCGATGAAGTGAGCACCTAGAAACTCGCCGTATTTTTTATCAAAAATGACCTTGATAAAGCCTTCTTTGACCCCTGCCGCGCTGGCTTTGCCGGAAGCAGAGAAGGGAAACTTTCCTACTCTTAGTTCATAGCCGGCTTCTTTGGCAGCCTTTTCGGTGTAACCAACGGAGGCAACTTCGGGGATGCAGTAGGTGCAACCCGGAATATTGTTATAATCAATGGGCTCAGGATGGTGTCCTTTTATCTTTTCTACGCAGGTAATACCTTCCGCGCTGGCGACGTGTGCCAAGGCTTGTCCGGGGACAATATCTCCAATGGCATAAATGCCGGGTACATTGGTTTGATAGTATTTATCTACCATTATAAGACCTCTCTCTGTCTTAATGCCAAGGGCTTCCAATCCGATATTTTCGGTGTTCGGCGTGACTCCTGCGGCTGATAGAACAATATCGCAGGCGATGGTTTCTTCTTTACCTGTTTTTCTATTTTTGACGGTCACTTTACATCCACGTCCCTTAGTATCC
>JALVDO010000755.1 GCA_027008975.1 Saprospiraceae bacterium
CATTGATATAGGAAGGGAAAAACACGACATGAAGCCGATTTTCGACCGACAATACCTCATCGATGCCCATAGTGATTTATCAGAAATTTTCTATCAAAAATATTTACAAAATGATGAACGTGATTTCCTAATACAAGCCATTGAACAACATAATTTGGCATTGGAATTGATTCAGGAATTACGACTTCATAACAACAATGCACTTGCCACCTTAAAGCTGAATAAAAATTATGCTTCAGTGTTTGAACAGGGGCTGCAGATTCATTATGCCGCATATCAGGATGATCCCTCCAAAGAGAATGCATCCTTATTTTTGTCCCAATTGGAGATTAGTAAATCCTTTAATTTATTAGAAGATATTCTCTCCAATGATGCCTATCATTTTTCGGGGATACCCGACGATTTTATTAGTGACGAACAGGAGCTAAAATCGAATTTAGCGTATTTACAAAACCTGTATGAAAAGGAAAATGATCAAACGACAAAAGATTCCCTCTCTACGTTAATCATTCAGCAGCGATTAAAGCTGACTGATATCCAACAAACCATAAAAAACTCCTACCCCGACTATTACAGTTATTTTTATGAATTGCCAAAACCATCAATAGATAATATCCAGGATAAAATCTCAAATCAGCAGGCAATTATTGAATATTTTATTGGCGCATCAACCGTTTATGCCATAAAAATCAGCAAGAAAGAAATAGGTATTTACCAACTGGAAAAGGATTTCCCTTTGGAAGAATGGGGTGATTCTCTGATACAAAGTATCCAATATCCCTTCATCGTCAACCAATCATTAGAGGCCTATAAACAATCCAAAAAACAATATGAGCTTATGGGGTTTCAGTTGTATCAGAAACTAATTGCGCCTCTTGGTTCATTACCCACCCAACTTACCATTATTCCCGATGACGTATTGTGGAGTATTCCATTTGACTGCTTGCTCATGGAAGAAAGCACCGGCGATTTTATCAATAAACCATATATGGTCAAGCGACATCAAATTGATTATCAATTTTCCATTTTATTGCAGGATATTTTAGCAAAAAAAGAGGTGTCGGCAAAAGGATGGGTAGGATTTGCACCAAATTTCTCGGAGGGTAGCATTGCGCAGGTTCGATCCAACCTACAGCCTCTCAAATACAATATTCAGGAAGTAAAAATGATTAGCGACATTACTCATGGTGATCTATTTACAGAAATGAAAGCGGTTAAACGGAATTTCATTTCAAATCTCGATAAATACGCTATTTTCCATTTTGCCACCCATGCTAGTATTTCGTCTGAGATTAACCAACCGCCTTATTTGGCATTCACCCCCGACTCTACTGACTGGGCGTTGCGTCTCCATGACATCTACAACCTTGAGGTTCCCGCCGAAATGGTCGTGCTGAGCGCCTGTGGTAGCGGCTATGGAAAAATAGAAAAAGGAGAGGGTATGGCCAGCCTTGGCAGGGCATTTTTTTATGCAGGGACAAAGAGTGTCATTATGACTCAATGGCAGGTGAACGACCGTGTAACCGCCGGTTTAATGGAAAGCTTTTACTTAAATTTGCAGGAAGGGAAAAATAAAAGTGAAGCTTTGAATAGGGTTAAAAGAAACTATATTACTCAACAAAACGAGGGACAAATGGCACATCCATTTTATTGGGCTGGTTTTACACCGGTGGGAAATATGGATGTCATTCAATTTTCAAATAATAAAAAAATTGTCTTTTGGGTATTGGGAGGATTGTTGATTTTGGGTTTAGGCTTTTTCTTTAGGAAGTCAAAGTCACCAGAGTAATTTTCTGTAAAAACTATTCAATTGATGTCGTAATTGAATGGCATCTTTTTGATAGGGATGCTTATCGTTTTGTGAAATGTGCACGAGCATAGCTTCAGCTTGTTTGACTTCATTCGCTT
>JALVDO010000756.1 GCA_027008975.1 Saprospiraceae bacterium
TGCCGTAAGGATGACTATGCTCTTTATTGGTGGATAGTAGTTTTTCGACGAGATCAGCTCTATTCATTTTTAGCAATTTTGCTTTTATTTTTGCCCTATTTTCCTTTTTGTACCAAAAGAAAAACTCGTGTTGGGAAAGTTTCTCACGCTTTGTTTTGGCGGTGTAAATGGGGCGAAGCGTGTAGGGGTGTAGCCCTGTGTAATATATAACTGTTGCAACGGTCATCGGCGTGGGCGTAAAGTCCTGAACCTGCTCCAGACGGAATCCCATGTCCTTGGTTTCGGCTGCCAGCATCGCCATTTCCTCCTCTGTGCTTCCCGGATGGCTAGAGATGAAATAGGGGATCAACGGTTGGTTTAAGCCGTGTTTTTGGTTGATTCTTTCATATTTTTTCTTAAAGGTGTGGAAGTGCTTAAACGAGGGCTTCCGCATGATTTTCAAGGTCTTGTCAGCAGTATGCTCTGGTGCTACTTTAAGTCTGCCTGAGGTGTGCCGTGTGACGACTTGTTCGAGATAGGCATCTAAGGAGTTGTCACATTTTTTATTGTAGCTTTCGGTCAGTAGGTCGTAGCGAATGCCACTACCAATATAGGCTCTTTTAACATTGGGGTGGGCATCTATTTTTTTATACAGCTCGGTCATGTTTTTGTGTGAAGTATCCAGATTGCTACAGATGACGGGGTGGATACAGGAAGGGGCAATACAACGTTCACAGATAGAGAGGTCTTTGCCCTGCATTTTATACATATTGGCCGAAGGACCTCCAATGTCGCTAATAATGCCTTTGAAGTCGGGCAGTTTTGTCATTTTATCGACTTCCCGGAGGATAGATTTCTCCGACCGGCTGGCAATAAATTTCCCCTGATGGGCAGAAATGGTACAGAAACTACAGCCCCCAAAGCAGCCTCGGTGCATATTAATGGAAAATTTAATCATTTCCCATGCGGGAATGGGACCTCTCTTTCTGTATTTAGGGTGTGGTGCTCGTTGATAACCGAGGTCGAAAGAGAAGTCAATTTCGCTTTCCGTCATCGGTGGATAGGGGGGATTAATCACGACTGTTTTGCCCATTGCTTTTTGGATGATTCTTCTGGCGTGAAATTTGTTGGACTCTTGTTCTACAATCTTAAAGTTGGCGGCAAAAGCCCTCTTATCCTGAAGACAGGTTTCGTAGTTAGCGATTTCGACATTTTCCCATTTTTTGTTTTTCGGAATGGGACTTTCTTCGTTGATAATAAAGGCTGTTTGGGGGATAGAGTGGAGGGATGAAAAAGGAACTCCTTTTTGGAGGAGTTTGAGCAATGCTCGTATGGCATTTTCTGCCATCCCGTAGAGTAGCAAATCGGCTCCGCTTTCCACCAAAATACTTGGTTTTAACCTATTCGACCAATAGTCATAATGCACAACTCGCCGAAGAGATGCTTCAATACCTCCGATGACGACGGGGACATCGGGGTACAATTCTTTTAGAATTTTTGTGTAAACTGTCGTTGCGTAATCAGGACGAAAACCAGCTTTTCCACCTGGGGTGTAACCATCTGTTGAGCGCTTTCGTTTGTTGGCGGTATAGTGGTTAATCATGGAGTCCATATTACCCGAGGTGACACCAAAAAAGAGTCGGGGACGTCCCATTTTTTTGAAGTCACGCCAATCATCCTGCCAGTTGGGTTGTGGCACGATGGCGACTCTGAACCCTGCGGACTCAATAATTCGACCAATGACGGCTGCGCCAAAAGATGGATGGTCGATGTAAGCATCTCCGCTTATCAACACCACATCCAATTCCTCCCAACCCCTTTCTTTAACTTCTTTCCAGGTAATTGGCAACCATTGTCCCTGATTCGATTCGTGATTCATGACTGCAAAGGTAAGTTTTTTTTGGGACCTATGGTTTTGAGATCC
>JALVDO010000757.1 GCA_027008975.1 Saprospiraceae bacterium
TAATCCTACACACGCACCCGTATCCATGCCTCCATTCGTAGTAAGTAGTCACGAAAATTGTACCTTACGTCACAGGTATTTAATGATTCGACAACGCTTCGCTGTCTTTTCTTGGCGGTTGAAACCGACACTACTAAAAAACGACAAAATGAAATGCACCCGTATTGAGAACTTACAATTATCTTGACTGAATAAATGAGAATTATTTTTATGAGAAAGCCCTGCTATCCGCTGTTTTTTAGGCAGAAATGACTCAAAGAGTCAGCTCCCCGATTCTACAACGCTTCCCAGCATACCCCGAGCTTCCTACCGTCAGCTCGGGGTATGCTATAGCCTCCCGAAAAGGGTTGCCCGTATAAATTTTGTTGTACCCAAATCGGAGGAAGGCAGATTTGTGATTTTTGCTTTCGCAAAAACGTCGACAAATTGAGCTACTTTAGTTGTAGATTACCATATATTAAGCTCACATCGTAGAGTAGTAAGTAGTCGCAATTTCTTACAAAAAAGGAATACGAATACAAAAAAAATATGCTCTCTAAAAAACTTGCGTCCGGTATTGTTGTTTTTATTGGAGAAAAGGTGTTATTTTACCACTCTATGCGGAGCGAAGGTATTTAGTGGTGTTTGAAGAATTCATTTTACAAAAAAAACAGAGGAGTTTAATACGTATGAAAAAAATTCCATTAGAAATAGTTAGTTTATCGCATTCTGTATCACAGTCACAGAATTATGCCGTCGTACTCTCAGAAGTGAGAGGGAAGCGACAATTGCCGATTATTATTGGTAGTTTTGAGGCACAGGCAATTGCAGTTGCAGTAAAAAACATGGTTTCCAGTCGTCCGCTGACGCATGATCTATTTAAAAACACCCTTGAAAAATTCAATATCAACCTCAAGGAAGTCGTCATCAATAATCTGGTTGACGGAATTTTCTATGCAAAGCTTATCTGTGAGAAAGACGGTGACCTCGTTGATATAGATTCACGCACTTCGGATGCGTTGGCGCTCGCCGTACGGTTCGATTGCCCGATTTACACACAGGAATTCATTTTGGAGTCTGCCGGTATTCAGGTAGAAGAGGAGTTCATCGAAGAAGAACCCGTCATGGAGTCCAATTTTTCGAGCCCTCCCGCTAATTCTCTTGCGAAATTTTCAAAAGAAGACCTCAACCGAATGTTGGAAGAGGTGGTACAAGAGGAAGATTATAAACGAGCAGCCGAAATCCGCGATGAATTGAAGAAACGTGGCGCATGAGGCAAGGGTCTCCGACCTCTTGCCTCATGCGCGTCACCTTGTTACGAGAAGTAATAAAAAATACCAATTACGATAATCACGATTGCCACTCCCATAACCGCCAAATATTTCCACGGAGTGATATCCACATCTTCACTGTATTTGAGCATAAAGGGCTGTTCACGAGGTCTGAACCGGCCAATCAGCAGCATTACGATAACGTTAATAACAAATAAGATGGCCATGACGTGGAGATAATGCGGATAATGGTCTTCCCCAAAGACGAATGGCTTCAGAATGAACTGGCTAATGATATAAAGTACGGCTCCCGCGACAATTGCAATTTTAGCTGCAATGGCGGGGACGTATTTTGTCGTATAACCCACCAGAATAATCGTCAGAATCGGAATACTATAACAGCCGTTCACCTCTTGCAAATAACCAAACAGCCCCTGAGGAGCCTTCGCTATAAATGGCGCAATAATCATGGAAAAAACAGCCAAAAGCAAACCAAACCGCTTACTCACTTTTACGGTCTTCTCCTCACTCGCCTCTTTGTTGATATATGCCTTGTAAACATCTAACCCAAATAGTGTAGAAGAACTGTTCAATGCCGAATTGAAAGAACTCAGCACCGCTCCAAATAATACGGCGGCAAAAAATCCAAGAAATGAAGCGGGCAACACCTTACTGACCAACATCGGGTAAGCCTGATCGGCATTTGTTAGCGGCGCCTCTTTAAACAATTGAAATGCAATAATCCCGGGAATAACAACAATGATGGGAATCAATATCTTGACAAAAGCAGCCAAAATCAAGCCTTTCTGTCCTTCTTTCAGATTTTTTGCTGCCAAGGCACGCTGGATGATAGCCTGATTCGTTCCCCAATAGAATAACTGAACCAGCATCATTCCCGTGAATAAAGTCGAAAATGGAATGGAGGAGTCTTTACCACCAATTGAATTAAACTTTTCAGGAGAAGCGCTAACCAAATGATGCCACCCATCAGCGACACTACCATCACCAAGAGCAAGCAAACCAAAATACGGAATGAGCAAGCCACCCGTCAGCAGACCAACGGCATTAACCGTATCGGAAACCGCTACTGCTTTCAAGCCCCCAAAAATGGCGTAAATGGAGCCCACTATCCCTATTGCCCATACACTAATCCAGAGCGCTGCAGTTTCTGACACGCCAAGCAACTCCGGTACCTTGAACATCGTATTAATAGCAAGTGCACCAGAGTACAATACGATTGGCAACAAAACAATCATATAGCCGCTCAAGAATAAAACGGAGGCGATGGTTTTGGTCGTTTTATCATAGCGAATTTCCAAAAATTGTGGTACAGTCGTCAGCCCGCTTTTCAGGTAACGTGGCAATAATACGACCGCTGTAATCACGATTGCGATGGCAGCAAGCGTCTCCCATGCCATTACGAGAATGCCATCTGTGTAAGCAGCACCGTTTAGACCGACAATTTGCTCAGTTGATAAATTAGTCAACAACAAAGAACCGGCAATAACGATGCCCGTCAGGCTTCTACCGCCTAAAAAATATCCGTCTGAAGTGCTTTCTTTCGTATTTCGGGTAGCATAATAAGAAATAACAGCTACCAAAATAGTGAATCCTAAAAAGTAAATTAACTGCATAATTGTGGGTGTTTCGTTCATTATTTGCAGCCTGACAGCTTATCCTAGTACAGGCAATAAACCCCAAATGTACGTTTCTTGAGGGAAAAAAGGTAAATTTTAGCCAAAAATTCACACCAACATCTCAAACAACATTGGATTACCATTCAAATGCTGGAAGTTGATTTTCGCAGCTTTCATCCGCCGGATGAGAGGGTCGAAATCGGATGCATCCTTCAGTTCGATGCCCACCAAAGCCGGTCCGGTCTGGCGGTTATTCTTCTTGGTGTATTCGAAATGGGCGATATCGTCATTAGGGCCAAGTACCGTTAAGAACTCTTTCAAAGCCCCTGCTCTTTGAGGGAATCGGATGACAAAGTAATGCTTGCGCCCTTCCCATAACAGGGCACGTTCGCGAATATCCTCCGTCCTGTTAATATCGTTATTGCCGCCACTAATAACAACGACGACATTTTTTCCTTTTATTTCCTCCTTGTAATGCGCTAATGCCGCCACGGGTAGCGCCCCTGCAGGTTCGACGACAATGGCATCATCGTTGTATAGCTGGAGGATGGTAGAACAGATTTCTCCTTCAGGTACGACTACTACATCGGATATTATCTTTCGGCATATTTCAAAAGTCAATGCCCCTACTGTTTTGACAGCAACTCCGTCAGCAAAGGGATCGATATGGGGCAAGGTTAATACTTCACCGGCATTCAAAGCGGCATACAGAGAGGCAGAACCACTCGCCTCCACACCGATAATCCGGGTATCCGGGCTGACGATGTCAAAATAGGTTCCTAAACCGGAAGCTAACCCTCCGCCACCTACAGGAACAAAAAGGAAATCAATGGGCTCGTGGCTATCTTCCAGTATTTCCATCCCAATGGTTCCCTGCCCGGCAATCACATCTATGTCATCGAAGGGATCTATAAAAGTAGCGCCTGATGCTTTGACATCCATTAACGCTTCTGTTTTTGCATCGTCAAAGGTATCGCCAACGAGAATAATTTCCACCCACTTCTTACCAAAGTGGCGAACCTTAGTCACCTTTTGTGTTGGCGTTGCAGATGGCATATAGATGCGCCCCTTTACACCCAAATCAGCACAGGCAAAAGCGACACCCTGCGCATGATTCCCGGCACTGGCACAGACAACCCCTTTGACTAATTCATCACCGGTCAGTTGGCTAATCTTATTGTAGGCACCCCTTAACTTGAAGGAACGCACCACCTGCATATCCTCCCTTTTCAAAAAAACATTGGCTGCATACGCCTCCGATAAAAGGTAGTTTTTCATTAGTGGCGTATGCAGCACAACATTTTTTATGCGTTCGTGTGCCTGTTCGATGGCTTCCCGCTTTATCATTATCAAACTTTATTTCTTAGGTCGAAGACTACGCACAACTCTTCCTGCCTGCCACATCTCTGAATCTCGTAACTCCTTCAATTCCTCCTCCAACTTTTCGCGATAATCCGGCTGACTGTTGGTGTCAATCGAGCGCTGTGCTTCTTCTCCGGTGGCAACGCTATTGTACAACTCCTCAAAGACGGGTGCCACGGCGTCCCGAAATTTATTTTTCCAATCCAAAGCACCCCGTTGAGCTGTCGTTGAACAATTGGCGTACATCCAGTCCATGCCATTCTCTGCTACGAGTGGCATCAGGCTTTCTGTTAATTCCTCCACCGTCTCATTAAAAGCCTCTGAAGGAGAGTGCCCATGTTTACGCAAAACATTGTATTGGGCTTCAAAAATCCCCTGAACAGCCCCCATCAAAGAGCCGCGCTCTCCGGTCAGGTCACTATAAACCTCCTTTTTGAAAGTCGTCTCAAAAAGATACCCGGATCCAATTCCGATACCAAGGGCAATGACCCGCTCTTTGGCTCTACCGGTCGCATCCTGAAAAACTGCATAACTCGAATTCAATCCGCGCCCTTCCAAAAACAAACGACGCAGGCTCGTACCCGACCCTTTGGGGGCTACGAGAATAACATCCACATCCGCAGGAGGAATGATGCCCGTTCGTTCCTTGTAAGTCACGCCAAAGCCATGAGAGAAATAAAGCGCATCACCGGCTGATAAATTAGCCTTTACTGTTGGCCAAACAGCTATCTGGGCTGCATCGGAAAGCAGGTATTGAATAACCGTCCCCCGCCTGACTGCCTCCTCGATGGAAAATAGCGTTTCGCCGGGGACAAACCCATCAGCCACCGCCTTGTCATAGGATTTGGAATTATCCCGCTGTCCGACGATGACGTTAAAGCCATTATCTCTCAAGTTCAACGCCTGACCGGGACCTTGTACTCCGTATCCGATGATAGCGATGGTTTCATTTTTCAGCACTTCCCGTGCCTTTTCTAAGGGGAACTCATCACGAGTTACTACGTTTTCTTCAACGCCCCCAAAATTCATTTTTGCCATGATATTATTTTATTTTACGATTCTTTTACAAATTTCGATTCCACTTCTAATGATTCTAAATACTTATTCAGCCGCTCCATCTGCTTGACAATAGCCACCCGACCGGAGCGAACGAATTCAAATACACCATATTCGCGCAGCGCCTCGTAGAGTGCTTCTGTTTCGTGCTGGTGCCCTGTTTTCTCAATGACGACGTACTCCTTCTCAATGCGCAAAATTCTGGCATTGTGTTTTCGTATCAATTTCTCCGCCTTATTCCCGTGAAAGAATATCTTTGGTAACACCTTGTACAGTGCTATCTCCTGATAGACAATCTCGTCGTTATTATAATAGAATGCCTTTAATACATCGACCTGCTTATCTATTTTTCCGACTAACTTACGGACACGCTCCTCCTCTACCATCACTACAATCGTATGTCGATGGATACCCTCAATCGTCGATTTCGAGACGGAGATACTTTCGATATTGATGTGCCTTTTGACAATAACTGCAACTATTCGAGCCAGAATACCTGTTCTGTTCTCCGAGAAAACCGTTAATGTAAATTCTTTGATCATTTTTTTAGTTTTAAATTCATCTTAGCAATCTCCCTCCCTCCCATCGGTCATGAGGCAGGCCTCATGCTTCGGGAGCTAAGCTATACGTAAGTTCGGCTTAGCAATCTCCCTCATTCTTCGGGAGCTTACCAATCCGAACATTTATTTTAATCGTACTTCATTAACGGCGCATCCTGCCGGAATCATCGGGAATACATTCCCCTCTTTTTCTACCATTACATGAAGTACATAAGGTCCATCATACGCCAGCATTTCAGCGATGGCATTATCTATTTCTTTTGGGTCAACAACCTTCCTGCCCTTTACGCCAAAACCCTCCGCGATTTTGATAAAATCGGGATTTTCCAATTCTACCGAGGAATAGCGCCTGTCAAAGAATAACTCCTGCCATTGCCTAACCATCCCGAGAAATTCATTATCCAAAATGATTATTTTTAGCGGAATATTCCATTGTGACAACACCCCCAATTCCTGCAAAGTCATTTGAAAGCCACCGTCTCCCACGAATGCAAGTACCTGACGTTTCGGTACACCCAATTGGGCCCCAATTCCCGCCGGCAATCCAAAACCCATCGTTCCGGCACCTCCTGAGGTGATAAATTGATCCTTGGAAGCAAATTCGTAATATCTGGCTGCCATCATTTGATGCTGTCCGACATCCGTCACTACAATTGCTTCTCCCTTTGTTTGATCAGAACAAGCACGAATGACCCGCGCCATATTCAACGGTTGGTCATCATCGTGTTCCAATGCCTTTACTTTTACTTGCTCATATTCTTCCCGCTCAAAATCAGTAAAAGTCTGGTGCCATTCCGGAAAGTGTTGCTCAACGGTCTGTTCCAATAGCGCCTCCAATGCCTCTTTTGCGTCTCCGAGGATAGCGACGTCTGCCTTGACATTTTTGTTGATTTCGGAGGGGTCAATCTCAATGTGAATCACCTTTGCTTGTTTGGCATAGTGAGACAAATCACCGGTCACACGATCATCAAAACGCATTCCGATAGCAATCAGGACATCGCACTCGTTGGTGTTCATATTGGGTCCGTAATTGCCGTGCATCCCAAGCATCCCTTTGAAGTTAGGATGATTATTTGGCAAAACAGAAAGCCCGTGGAGTGTTGCTGCTACCGGAATATCTGTTTTCTCAACAAATGATTTAAAGACCTTCTGTGCTCCGGCGATATGAATACCATGCCCGGCTAAAATCATTGGTTTTTTTGCCCAATTAATCAAATCTGCAGCCTCCTTTATCGCTGCTTTATCCAACTTAGGGACGGGATGATAACAGCGGATAAATGGATTCTTCTTATATTTAAAATCAATCATCTCCATCTGGGCATCCTTCGTAATGTCTATCAGAACCGGTCCCGGTCTTCCCGAATTGGCAATGTAAAAAGCTCTGGCAAATACCTCCGGAATTTCTTTAGCATCATTAATCTGATAATTCCACTTAGTAATCGGGAAAGAACTCCCTATAACATCTATTTCCTGAAAAGCATCCGACCCCAGCAACTTGCTGGACACCTGCCCTGTAACACAAACCAAAGGAGTAGAGTCCAGATTGGCATCTCCCAAGCCCGTGAACAAATTAGTCGCTCCGGGACCCGAGGTAGCAAAACAAACACCCGTTTTCCGATTCACCCTGGCGTACCCCTCGGCAGCGTGTATTGCTCCCTGCTCGTGCCTCGTCAATATGTGTTTTAGTCGATCTTCATAATGAAACAACTCATCATAAACAGGCATAATAGCGCCGCCGGGATAGCCGAATATGGTATCAACACCTTCTGCAATCAGGCAGCGAAGTACTGCTTCAGCTCCTGTTATCGTCTCGATAACCGGCTTTTTTTTCTTCTTTTTATTTT
>JALVDO010000758.1 GCA_027008975.1 Saprospiraceae bacterium
GGAAGACATCCAAAAAGCAAAATATCGAAAAATAATTACTAATGATATACTGAAAGCCGAGGGGATTATTAAGTAACAGAAAGCATCTGAATGTACATGTGACTCGATTCCGCGAACTACATAAACACTAAAGGCACGCATAAAAATTGAGGTATTATATTAGGCGCTTATCCAGCTGGTTTAAGGTCTTTATAGTGTCAGCAAAGGATGTTGAGTTCGCACTTCGCCCATAATTAAGAATATTAGATTGATTTTTTTTGTCATGAAAATACTGCCCTTGGCGAACCTTGGCGGGAAGTTTTGCACCTTATTTTTTATGCAATCGCTTTAGAGTAAAAGCCGAATAAGCATGTAAGTAGTTACTTTTTTTTTCAGAAAACTTGCATTTTAAAAGCATTCCCTTTACTTTTGCATTAACCATTTGGTTAAACCTGATAGTTAATGGAAGAAAAAGACACAGAATTGCAAATAAAAGAAGCAGCAAGGACTGTTTTTATGAAGCGGGGATATGCCGGTGCGAGAATGCAGGAAATTGCCGATTTGGCGGGTATCAATAAGGCGTTGTTACATTATTATTATCGTAGTAAGGAGCGGCTGTATGATGTCATTTTTATGGAGGTGTTTCAGGAATTGATGGAGGGCTTGGAGAGTGCTTTTGTGGAGGAGGATTCTATCAAAGTGAAAATGGAGGCTTTTATCGACCTTTACATTTCTACACTAATGAAGAACCCGCACATGCCACTTTTTGTCGTTAGCGAAATCTCCCGCGATCCGGATACTTTTATTGAAAAATTAAAGACAAAGGAGATTTTTGAGGGAGCGAATAAGATCGTACTGTCGTTCATCAGTGACTTGAATAATGAATATGGAGAGCAGCTAAATGCTATTCATCTTTTTATGAATATTATCAGTATGTGTGTGTTTCCTTTTATTTCAAAACCTATGTTGGGTGCTATAACCCAAATTGACGATGCTACCTGGAAGATATTGATGGAGACGAGAAAAGAGGAGGTCAAACGGTTTGTAGCGAAGGCATTGGAAAAGCGCTAAGGATATTTTTTTACAACCGAATTAACTAAAAAGTTAAACTATTCAGATAAGATTTAGGTTTGACGGATTACTAAGATAAAAAGAAATGAAAAAATTATTAGTTTTATTGATGGTGGTGGGCGCTTTAGCCGGACGATTATCGGCTCAGAAGACCATCACTCTGAACGATTGCTACCTTTGGGTGTCGGAAAATACACCCCTAATCAATCAGAAACAATTGTATCAGACTGCTTATAATAATCAGAATGACATTTTGGAGAAAAGCAAAATGCCTTCAGTCTCCTGGAATACTCGTGCGCAGGTACAATCGGATGCCTTAACATTTAAGTTGCCACTACCGGGTGCAGAGCCTATTGAGTTGCCTTATTACAATATTCAATCTACCATAGATGCCGGTTATTTATTGCTTGATGGCGGGCTATTATCTGCAAAAAAGAATATTGAAAATGCCAATCTTGCCGCCAATTTACAGTCGGTCGAAGTCGCCATTTACCAACTAAAGGAAATGGTCAATAAATACTACTGGGGCATCTTGTTGTTGGAGGCACAAGGGCAAATATTAGAAACGGGAATCGAACAAATTGATATAAAGATATCCAAGTTGGAAGCGCTGGTGAAGCAGGGCGTTTTATTACCCGGTTCTGTAAGAAAATTACAAGCCGAAAAACTGAAAATTGCCAATAAACTCCTCTCCATCGAAGGGCAGGAGAAATCTCTGCGGGCATTGCTATCGGAGTTTACAGGAAAGCGGGAAGTACTGGATGCAAAATTGACAAAGCCAACCATCGTGAGAGATGTTTTTCAGTCGCCTAATAATCGCCCTGAATTGAAACTTTTTGACCTGCAAAGCCA
>JALVDO010000759.1 GCA_027008975.1 Saprospiraceae bacterium
CACTTGTCACCGACTTGTTCAAAATGAGTGACCGCATAATCTTCGACCTTTTTCGCCCCGCTATATTTTGCCATAAACAGATAGCTAAACCGCCTCGCTTCAAATCCAAGGCTTAGCATCCCATAAACGGGTGGTATGTGCGCCTGTGGCACCTCCGTAGAAAAAACTTCTACCCCCTGATTATTATACTGCCGGTAGCTACGTCTCCCACGTGTGTAGCTCAGGTGACTTTGAAAATGCCAGCGATTCCACTGCCAATAATAGAATGACGTAACTCCATAGATGGAAGCGCGGTCGCTATTGACGTTTGCCTGTACCATGAGGGTGTCACCATAGCTAACGAAGTAATTATCTCCATTGGGCAGGTGGAAATTTTGACGAACGATTCCATCCCTCAGGCGGGCATAAAATAATGCCGCTCCACACTTAATCCTATCACCCCGGGCGATTCCCGGCTCCCAATTAATACCTACTTCGCCATTAATCGACCGCTCGGGGCGCAAATCGGAGTTTGGAACGGTAATAAAGCCATTTTTTTCACGAATTTTTGCAAAGTCATCGACATTAGGAGTACGGTAGGCAGTTGATAGCACCAGCCGATAGCCCAACCCGGGTGAGAAAGATTGTCGCCAACCGGCGGTACCTATAATTGCCTGATTGCTCGTTTTAGTTCCCCGATAATAACTATCAGGCCATCGAATAGGCGAGGTGCTTGAAAACCGGGCAGATAGCTTGGAATAAGCGTACCGAAAACCAATATTCATAATGCCCGTCCCGGCTCTGTTTTGCCAACGATAATTAGTGTAAAAGCCTGCAGATGACATCCCGCTCCCTCCATCAGGATAGCGGCTTGGAGTATCATACGTTCGGTGCAAATCAAGGATGTTTTCGGAATAAGCAGTCGAGGACACCTCGTTGTTGGCGCAATCCGCTCCGTAGAGCAAGACGTGGTTGGCATTCAATTCTTTTTCAAAATCCATCGTAAGCGACCACACCTTGACATCTACCAATGACACCTTCCTCTCAGGGTGATTCAGCTTTCGCGAAAAGCGGTCCTCCCCTATCATCTGGCGAGCACCGATAATTAGGGCTTTATCAAACCACTTATTGGAGTCGTGCCAGCGAAATTGCAAGGAAGTCAACAATCTGGTTTGGGGACCGTAGTACCATTCGGCATACTTCAGATGATTGTTCTTGGTTGCTGTCAATTGGTCGTAGCGGGGAATGTCACTAGTCGTCGTATATTGGATATTTGCCAATAAATCCCAGCGATCGCTCCAGCGAAATTTCCATTTCTGCGAAAGCGCATACTGTTTATAACCCGAGGGTATTTGCAAATAGGGGTTGGTATTCTCCACGATAGAATCCTTCCCGTTTATTCGTTTGATATATTGCTTTCGCAAAATGGGAGCATATCCTTTTATTCCTCGCTTTCCACTCAGCAGATGACTGTAATCGACATAGGAGGCACTACTCAACACCGCCCAGTGCTTTCGTCCAAGATTAAGACCGGCACTAATAGATTTGGCTTTATTCACGGTGCTTGCTTCCGTTGTGATTCTCGTTTGTATCAACGTAGAAGTGTCTTTTAAATTGAGGCGGGGATTTTTTGTACGAAAGTGTACAACCCCACCAAGGGCATCACTACCATAGGTCAGGGCTCCGGGACCAAAGATGACCTCCATTCCCGCAAGGGATCCCTTGTCTATCGAAATGCTGTTTTGCAGATGGCCGCCACGATAAATGGCATTATTCATCCGCACCCCATCGACAACGAGCAATACGCGATTGGCTTCGAAACCCCTAATAACCGGACTCCCACCGCCCATTTGGCTCCTTTGTACAAATACCTGTCCGGAGTTTTCGAGAGCATCGGCGGGAGTCTGTGCTGAGACCAA
>JALVDO010000760.1 GCA_027008975.1 Saprospiraceae bacterium
ATGGCGAAGCAGGCTGCAGCTATTTGGAAAATAGATTGATGATGCGGGAAATTGGTGAAAGTGGTGGAATTGGGTAAATCGGTGAAAGCGGTTGAATCGGTTTATCGTGTGTCGTTGGTTTAGTGTGTGAATCCTTTACATTTTTCCTACCCGCGCCATCCCTCTAACTCCCCGAGCAGGGAGAACCGGCCACCCGCGAAAAATGCAAAGGTGCTACAGGTGACCCTAATTATATTATTCTTCGGTTCTTGGACTATTGACTTATGCAAAAAAAGGTAATTTTGAATTATAATTTTACATTTCCCGAGTTGGCGGCTCACGGGATTGAAAAATGGTATGTTTTTCAATATGACGAATTTTTTAATAACAATTGTGTTAATTCGGGGCCTGCGAAGACTGACTTTTTGTCTCGCTTAACTGCATGGGGCAGACTGGCCGGCATTCATAGACTTACTGTAGATGTTTTTCGATATTATGATTGTGAAGACTTTTTGCCTTTTTCAAAAGCTGAAATTGAATTTAAGGAAAATGCGATTTTGAGTTTTTTTGAAAAATCGATTCTTAGGGAACAATCTCTCGAGCTTTTTGTCGAGGAAGCGTATCTTACAGATTTGAAAAATATAGTCATCTATCTTGTCAAAAAAAATTTGGGACTAATTGGTTTGACTTCTAATAAGTTGATTGAATCTTTTGAAAGCATTAATCCCTTGTATTATGCTACTTTGGAAGAAAGACTAATTTATTTGTTTGACTGGCCTGCCCAATTTCATCCTGAACTTGTAGAGATTAAGCGTAGATTTTTGGAAAACTATAATATACATTAAAGTCAAAAGTCTGTAAAGTCCCATAATCCGTGCAATCCGTGATTCTGACGATGGAGGGTGGAAGCGGCTTGGTACCCAACGTCTGTTTAACTTCTGAAATCAGAGTTCGTTAATCGATATTCGATATTCTTTCAAAGAAAAATCCGTGTAATTGTGGGGGCTACGAATCCTTTGCATTTTCCATCCCGCCCGCTGTCGGGTGAGCTTAGCCGAACTCCCCCGACCCCTGAAGGGGCGGGCCTCCCGCGAAAAATGCAAAGAAAGGTGCGGTGTTCGATATTCAAAAGAAGGCCAGCCGTTTGCCATAGAATCGGCAGAATCAACGAAATATGTATCGGGAAATCACCCAAATTTCTTAAATTTGCCCCGCGCCGTCTCGAAAGCGGGTATGGGCGAGTCCTTATAATTATGCGGAGAATATGGTGCTTAGGAAATCGAATACAAAAATGCTTATCAAAAACTGAAGAGAAATGACTGGAAATGGCTTTTGGGCAGATTTGCTTTTAGTTTGCTTCTTAATTAGATTTGCCTTAGCTTTTTATCTTTTATCGCAAAAATATGGAAAAATCTCTTTTTTCGAATGGCGATGGCGCCATAGGATGATGTTTGATCTTTATTTTTTTTCTTATTGGTTTAAAATCACAAATGAAATGACTTTGTTGCGTAAAGCATTGGTTTGCATACACAACATTTGTTCTATCGTTTTTCTATCTGGTGTGGCAATTGCATTTATTTCCCTCTTGTGGAAGATATTTAATTATTTAGTGCTGGGGTTTAAAGAGCTTTTTTCAAGATTTTGAACCTGAACAGTAAACCCATTCTCATTCTCAATTCTCTCATGCAGTGCCAGGAGACGTTTATCAGCAGAGTTGAAGGGGAATGAGTCGAGGCTTTGCTTCGAGCGGAGGGGAAACGGGGGCGGTTTCCTAATTTTTTGTAATTTTGCCTAAATAATAGGGGGCCAAACCACCTAAACCCGAATGATGTATGAGCACTTCTAAAAAAATTGATACTAAGAGATTCTTTCGATTAACCAAGAAAGTACTTGGAGATGAATTTCAACGAAGAGGTCT
>JALVDO010000761.1 GCA_027008975.1 Saprospiraceae bacterium
AATTGGACCTAAAGATGAACCATTAAAACCCTATTTGGATATTGAGGAAATTATCCGCGTCGCCAAGCGGGAAGGGGTGGATGCCATTCATCCGGGTTATGGTTTTTTGAGTGAGAATACCACCTTTGTCCGACGGTGTCAGGAGGAGGGGATTGTTTTTATCGGACCGGACGCAGAGGTCATGGAGCAGGTAGGAGATAAGGTTGCCGCCAAAGAATTGGCAAGAAGGGTAGGAGTGCCCGTGATTGAGGATAGCGGCAAAGACGAACCGATGAGCGATGGGGAAGCATTGGAGGAGGCTCGTCGAATTGGATTCCCCGTTATGGTCAAGGCCGTCGCTGGCGGCGGTGGCCGGGGGATGCGGGTTGTGCGGGAAGAATCAGAATTTTTGACCGAATTGCACGAAGCAAAACGCGAGGCAAAAACAGCTTTTGGCAACGATGATTTTTTTGTCGAAAAATTCATCGAGAATCCCAAGCACATTGAAGTCCAGATCATTGGAGACAAGCACGGCAATATCGTTCATCTTTACGAGCGGGATTGTTCGATACAACGACGCTTTCAAAAGGTGGTCGAAATGGCTCCCGCCCCGTTTTTACCCCAAAAAGTACGCGACGACCTATATCGATATGCCAAAGCATTGACACAGGAAGTAAACTATACGCATGCCGGCACCGTAGAGTTTTTAATAGACCGGCAACACCAAATTTACTTTATTGAAATCAACCCCCGGATTCAGGTGGAGCATACGGTAACAGAACAGGTGACGGGCATCGACATCGTTCGCACTCAAATCCTCATTGCCATGGGTTACGCTTTATCCGATGACAAAATCTTTATAAAGAATCAGAATTCGGTTCACCTGAATGGATTTGCACTACAGTGCAGAATCACCACAGAAGACCCTTATAACGATTTCAAGCCGGATTATGGGACGATTATCGCCTATCGCAGCGCTGCGGGGATGGGTATTCGCTTGGATGCAGGTAGCGCCTATCCCGGTGCACGTATTTCTCCCTTCTTCGATAGTATGCTGGTCAAAATTACGGCAAAAGGCAGGACACTAAAAGGGACGGCCGACAGGATGCACAGAGCATTGCGCGAATTCAGAATCAGAGGCGTCAAAACCAATATCGGCTTTTTATTAAACTTATTGGAAAATGAAGCATTTCGATCCGGACAAACAACAGTAAACTTCATCCAGGAACATCCGGAATTGATGAAAGGTCGAGGTTGGCGCGATCGGGGTACCAAGATGCTAAAATATTTGGCACACACGGTTGTCAACGGCAATCCGGATGTGAAATTTACCGATTCTAATCGGGTTTTTAACGAAATTGATGCTCCTGCTTTTGATGATTCAAAGGATTTTCCTTCCGGAAAAAGAGATGAGTTGAGGGCGTTGGGAGCTGAAGCTTTCGCTAACAAGCTGAAAGAGACAAAACAGATTCACTTTACTGATACCACCTTTAGAGATGCTCATCAGTCTCTACTGGCTACCCGTATGCGTACTTATGATATGGCAAAGGCAGCAGAAAGTTTTGCGCGACATCACGGAGGGAATATTTTTTCAATGGAGGTTTGGGGGGGTGCGACCTTTGATGTTGCTATGCGCTTCTTAAAAGAAGACCCTTGGGAGCGGTTGGCGATTTTCCGTAAGGCGATGCCCAATGTATTACTTCAAATGCTACTGCGTGGCTCCAATGCCGTAGGGTATGCTGCCTATCCTGATAATTTAATCATCAAATTCATCGAAGAGGCTGCCGAAACGGGCATTGACGTTTTTCGGATTTTTGACTCCTTAAACTGGGTGGAAGCCATGAAAGTGAGTATCAAAACCGTCCGTGAGCGAACCGACGCAATTGCCGAAGCCTGTATTTGCTACTCCGGTGATAT
>JALVDO010000762.1 GCA_027008975.1 Saprospiraceae bacterium
TAAATGAAGCGATGTATTTAACCTTGTTGCGCTGGAGGTGTCCTATCATGTGCCATTCGATATCCGAAGGCAATTCTTCGTGTTTTCTGACGAGTTCCTGCACCCTGTTTTCACCAAATATGCGCTGACCTTCCCGGTATAAGTCCAGGATTTGCTCATTTGGCTTGGTTTTGGATACAGCAACCAACTGCGCATCATACGGGGCGATTTCCTCTAATATTTCCTTTAATACAGACATCATTATCTATTTTTTGATGAGTTCCCTTTGTAACTCTTTGGAGGTTTTGGTACTGCCGTCGTGACTCCATCCCGGAGGCATAAAAAAGTATTTCAATTTGGTGCGCCAGTCAGGTGCCTTTTTCATATCTTGAAAGATGCTAATCCATTCATGGAAAACGACGTTGAATGGGTCTCTTTTGATTTCTTTTTGAAATAATCCATATTCGATGGGCTCATTTTCGTCTTCTTCTTGATAAGTGCCAAATAGCATATCCCAAATGATTAAAACCATCCCCATGTTTTTATCCAAATATTTGATATTCGTAGCATGGTGTACTCTGTGCAGGGAAGGCGTGACTAGAATCTTCTCCAAAAAGCCCAACTTGCCAACATAATTGGTATGTATAATGATGCCGTATATTTGCGTCACGGAATACATCAGAAAAATATCCAATGCCTTGTAGCCAAGCAACGCCAATGGGATGAAGTAAATAAAGCGATACACTGGTTGAAAAACGGATGACCGGAATCCCGTTGTCAGGTTGAAATAGGGAGAGGAATGATGGGTCACGTGTACCGCCCAAAAGAAGCGAGATGTATGGTCGATGCGATGCAGCCAGTAAAAGACCAGATCTTCAGCTATAAACAAGGTGAACCAATACCAAAATGCCGACTCAAAAGTGAAAAAGCGATATTGATAGAAGAACATTAATACCGCAATGGTGAATACGCGTAAAAGTAAATCCAATCCCATATTCAGTAACATTAAGTAGACATTGGTTACTGAATCAGCAATATCGTAATACTTTCGCTTTTGCCAATGGCTCAGTAAAAATTCAAGTCCGATAAGAATAATATACGTCGGTGTACTCAGGGTCACTACCCATTCTTCTACGCTCATTTTGTGCTTATTTTTTTGCAAAAGTAAGTCTTTTGAATTAGAATTTGAAAAATGCCGTCTTGTGCTGCTCTGTGCTGATAGGCGTAGCCTCGTCAATACAACGCAGTTCGTCAGTACAGAGGTAGTCTCGTCAGTACTTGTGCTGACCGATAGCGTTAGAATCAATAACAACTCAACAACCTCCCTCCCTCGTTTCCTTCGGGAGGCAAGCTTTCAGTCGTGAGGCAGGCTCAACAGCTAAAACAAGGAACACAAAAACACAGATTTTACTCGGCTATCAATACTAAAAAGTGACTCAAATCGGTTTATCAAGTCAAAATTGGGAATTAAATAATATGATGAGAGTCTTTTCACAGGAGGAAGGTAAAAAGTGGATGAATGCCTTAGGTCGTCAGGCTATTCCATTCTTTTTTTTGATCGATTTTGATAAAAAAGCACCCATTGTTGTGCCACTCTCTTCGCTAGATAAGAAGGATTTACGCTTTAATATAGAGGGGTTTTCTAACCAAAAAGAGTCGATATATGATTACAGTAATGATATTGTTTTTGCTAAGGAAAAAATTACCAAAAGCGATTACCGTATAGCTTTTGATAAGGTTATGCAGCAGATTTATTATGGGAATTCTTACCTCTCAAATCTGACTTTTTCTACCCGGATAATGACTAATTTATCACTTTCAGAAATCTATGATGCTGCAAATGCACCCTACAAATTGTGGGTCAAAGACCACTTTGTGGTATTTTCACCCGAACCTTTCGTGACCATTCAGGACAGACGAATATCAACCTTCCCAATGAAGGGCACTATTGATGCTAATCTCCCCAACGCAAAGGCGCTGCTCGAAAATAATCCTAAAGAAATTAGCGAACACGCCACCATTGTCGATCTGCTGCGCAACGATTTGAGCCAAGTCGCAAAAGAAGTGCGTGTGAGGCGCTATCGTTATTTTGATAAAGTTGATACGATTAATGGCAAGCTGTGGCAAACGAGTTCTGAAATTGAGGGTAAATTGCCAACAGATTACCAAAACCACCTTGGAGATATTTTATTCCAACTCTTACCCGCCGGCTCCATTTGTGGTGCTCCGAAAAGAAAAACGCTGGAGATTATTCGATCGGTTGAGATCCATAACCGGGGCTATTACACAGGCGTGTTTGGGGTGTTTGATGGAGTGCGTCTGCGAAGTGCCGTCGCTATCCGGTTTATTGAACAAATTGGGGAACAACTGGTTTTCAAAAGTGGAGGAGGCATTACCTGCCAAAGCCAACTCGATGAAGAATACGATGAATTAAACCAAAAAATATACCTGCCTTTTGTTAGACAAAAATACGCCCTCCCGATTGCTTGAAACGATAAAGCTACTTGATGGCAAGCCTCAAAATTTCAACCTGCACTGGAATAGAATGCTCCGGTCTGTCTCCGAATTATACGGTACCATACCCGATTTTTCGCAGAAGGATGTCGTGGCATTAATTCCATCGGGACTGTATGGTGTTTACAAATTCCGACTCATTTACACCCAAAAAATAATCTGTTCTGAATACGAACCTTATTCGATGAAAATTCCGAAAAGTTGGAAATTAGTCGAGGTGGATGAGTTTGATTACCATCTCAAATACCAAGACCGGCATTTTATCAATCAAATGCGCAAAACGTACGAGATGGAAGCTGATGATATCATTTTTGTCAAAAACGGTTTGCTAACCGACGCCTCTTATTCCAATATTGTCTTTTCGGATGGGGCGGATTACTGGACACCCGCTACCCCCATGTTGCTGGGTACACAACGCGAATTTTTAATAAAGGCTGGCATTATAAAAGAGCGAACAATTTCCCATAAAGACCTTAGACATTTTTCTCACTTCAAACTCATCAATGCTATGCTTTCTTTTGAGTTTCCTTGGGTGGACATAAGCGCTATCCATTAAAAAATAGCAAAACTGACAATCGCCACACCAGTGAATACTAAAATGCCGAAAATAACGTAGGAAATAGAAAAAATAAAAAATTTGACTGCCGTCTTAAAGATCCCCTGTTTGTAAAATGTCAGGAAGGAAATAAAAAGAGAAAGGAAAAAAAGCCCAACTATTATCCCTGACAGTGAACTATCGGGAAAGAGGGTCAGCAGCCCAATTAATATCGTTCCCAAGATAAAGAAAAAAGCATGCTGGTGAAGTAAAAAGACAAAGTGCTCGATATAAAATCTTTTGCGCCGGATATAAAGCAGCTTCATAAATAGTGCCATGAGCGGTATTAGTACGACGAGCAACCAAAAGATATTCCCAATCAAATACAAGATAAATTTATCGGGAGATTTTAGTATTTTAAGAAACTTCTGGACAGCCAGGCGATCCCAAAAATTCTCAATGTGATATTTTTCCGTCATCTCTTTGGGAGAGAGTAACGCTGCATCCTTCCTCGAAAACTTCATTTCTTTCTTGCCAAAAAGTATGAAGTAAGTAGAGTCAGAGTCTTCCCTGTGATAGATAGTATGCTTTAGGGTGTCAATGATTGTGCGGGCTATGGTTGTGTCTCGAGGAGCTATTCTTTTTAGTACTTCCTGCCTGTTACTGTCGATAACTGCGAGGGTATTTATTTTTTTGACGTATGCTTGCATCCCTGACATCTGTATCCCTTTCTTCATCCCTTCGTCGAGGTCTGTCAGACTCAATGCTCCGAAAAATAGAAAAGAAGAAAATATAAACAACCGAAATGGGGCGTAATACCTGCCGCGGATACCGTGAAAGAAGTTTTTAGTCAGTAATCCCGGCACAAAAATATCCCTCCCCGTCTTGAAAAACTTGGAGTCCAAATTGAGGAAATTGGAAATAAAATCCCCCAGTAATTCCCATACCGTTGGCATGCCTTTGGGGTTCTTTTGTCCACAGTGACCGCAGTATTTTGTGGTCAGGTCGGTTGCCTGTTCGCAATTAGGACAGATTGATTCCTCGTTTTTTAGTAACTCTCTTTCCATAGCTTTTTGATTTTTATTCCACCTCCCATTCCTTTTTTACCTGTACTCCGTCTTTTTCAAAAATCACCTGATACATTCCTTTTTGGAGATACAGCTTACCATTATCCGCTACCTTCAATTGAAAGGGCTTTGTGCCTTTTTCTCTACCTGCATTTAATTCTTTTTGGTAGGCATTTAATTCTTTTATATTGACAGTCATATCATAATCAAGGTAGTTGATGCCGGCTTCGACGGCTGTACTGTTTTGTGCTATCACCAAGCCATTTTGCGTCTGTATTTTGTAGGAAATAGTACCCGGTTGGGAAACGTAAACGGGGAACTCAAATTCCGGTTCATTTTTGGAGTACCATGATTTTTGTCCATAGCGCGAGCTACTTGTTCCGCTATTGAAATCAAAAACTTCCAATGCTTTTGCCATTAGTACGGGAGTGAGTTGTTGTAATTCCTTTACATTGGCAATAAACAATGACCTGCCGTGAGTGCCTACAACCATCTGATGGTCACGTGGGTGGATGATTAAATCGTGAACAGGAGCCGCCGGTAAATCCTTATTCATCTCCATAAAGTGCATGCCCCTATCGAGAGATACGTAGAGGCCATTGTCTGTTCCGATATACAAAATATCTTCATTTTCTGGGTCTTCCCGAATGACGTTGACAGGTTCTTTGGGTAGGTCATTACCGATTTTCACCCATGTTTTGCCGTAGTCTTCAGATGTATAGACCATTGCATTGAAATCGTCCCAACGGTACCCATTAAGTGCGACATAGACCCTGCCCTCCTCATAATTGGAAGCTTGCACTCTACTTATCCAGTAATTTTCCGGCAGACCGGCAGAAATGTCCTCCCAGGTGTAACCTCCATCCGGTGTACAATACACCTTCCCATCGTCTGAGCCGGTATAAATCAGCCCGAACTTTAACGGGGATTCGTGTATACTGGTGAGCGTGCCATATGCGACATCTCCCTTTTTGCCTCCCTTCGTCAAATCACCGGATATGGCTTCAAAGTGGTCGCCTCTATCCAGCGACCGAAATAATTTATTGGCACCAAAATACACAACATTCTGCGCGTGGGGCGAAAGCATAATCGGTGATTGCCAGTTCCACCGGTAAGGTCGCTCACCGAGGTCGTGCTTAGGCGTGATATAGGTATAATCTTCGTCTTTCAGGTCGATACGATAATAGTTGCCAAATTGAAAACCGGTATAGACGGTATTGTTATCTCTTGTGTCAACGGCAATCTGCATACCATCTCCCCCGAGGATACTTTTGAAGGAATAATGCCCGCTGCTATGCCAAGAAGTATTGACTTTATCTGTAGAAGGTCCTCTCCAAACCCCATTGTCTTGCAACCCACAAAAGACATTAAAGGGACTACTCATATCTACTGCTATTGCGTAGGCTTGCGCAACAGGTGGGGTGTTGCATTTGACCCAGTGGTCGCCATCGTCATAGGAAATATTGATGCCACCGTCATTGCCCAATATTAGGTGTCCTTCCCTGTGAGGATCAACCCATAGTGCGTGGTGATCGCCGTGGACGTTATCGCCGCCCATGAATTCAAAAGTCTTTCCGCCGTCAAGTGATTTTAAAATGGGGACACCATAGACGTAAATTTCACTTGGATTTTGTGGGTTGGTGCGTATCTGTCCGAAGTAATAGCCATAGGAATTATAGACACCGTCGAGGTAGTCGTCGTGGGTTTTATACCACGTTATTCCATTGTCGTCGGAACGATAAACCTCTAGACCGATGACGGGTGTGTCAAAGAGGAGTGAATTGGCATTCTCTGTATATTTTACGAGGTCGGAGGGTGCTATCTTCCCCTTTTTTATCATTTTTTTTATGGTTTTAAAATCGTATTTCTTGGGGAAATTATTTCGCTTTAAGTAGTCTTTTATTTTGTAATCTTCCAATTTCAGAAAGTCTTCTTTGCGCATCTGTCGCAACTCGTCTTTACTGAGAACGAGCGGATTGGGCTCTTTTTTGGGTCGGCGATTGTAGTTGTCCAGAGCGGCATACAATATGGTGTTGTCTCCGTCTTTTACAGAGGCGAGTCCGATTCGACCCACGCCTTCCCCTGTCGGAAATCCACTATCTATGGTGCTGATTAATGACCAGGTATCTCCCTCATCGGTACTTTTGTAAATGCCACTATGTATGCCCGACTCTACGAAGTTCCAGGCGCGTCGTTCGCGCTCCCAAATGGCGGCATAGAGGGTGCGGTGGTCGTTGGCATCGAGGATGATTTCAGCCGCTCCTGCATTTGGGGCAACGTAAAGTGTTTTTGCCCAGGTCTTACCGCCATCGGTTGTTTTGTAAACACCGCGTTCTTCATTGGAGGAGTAGAGGTGACCCAGGGCAGCAACCCATACGATGTTGGGATTGTCGGGATGAATTAGGATGCGACCAATGTGGTGGGTTTCCGGAAGTCCCATGTGTTGAAAGGTCTTTCCGCCATCGGTACTTTTGAAAACCCCTAGCCCGGCATAGGAAGACCGGCTTGAATTGACTTCGCCTGAACCCAGCCATACGGTGTTGTTTTTCCAGTCGACGGCAACGGCACCGATGGTCATAACCATATTGTTTTGAAAAAGCGGGGTGAAGGAGGTGCCGTTGTTCTCTGTTTTCCACAACCCGCCGGAGGCATAAGCGGCATAAAACTCAGTTGGGTTTTCGGGATTTACCGCGACATCTACTACTCGTCCGCTTTGTACCACTGGACCAATTTGCCGAAAGGGAATGTTTTTTAGCAATGAGTTGGAACTGGCCGCAACGCGCTTTTTATAGTATTCGGCTCTCTCTGCCGCCGGGGTATATGGTGGTTGTTCTGATTGTGATTTAGCCGTGAAGGAAACGAGTAGTAAGAGGGTGAAAGTGATAAATCGTAGTACTGGCATTGTTTTTTTGCAGTAAAACTAAGACGTAATTAGCAGAATACAAAGTTTTGTTCTGAAAAGAAAGAATCTGCATTGCTTTATCTGCTCTTATTTAGTAAGCTCTCAAGACAACCTGATTAACGACCTCTGCCCAATAAGCCTTCAAATTTTCCACTCACCGATTCCTTTGGGCTCAATGATTAGAAAATTTTTGAAGCAAAAAATTCTTTAAATCTTGTCAAAAAAAAAGGATTAACCCTGTCAAAATAAAAAATAATACGTTCTTCCGCATAAGTATTTAGAAATCACCCTTGTTTTTGTTAACCAATTGATTATCAATGCTAAGTAGCTTAATTTACCCGTTTACAAACGTTTACAAACATCTACAAACGACATTAAACGTTTAAAAAACGACTATGGCTTGACAATGCCTACATCTTTGCACCGTCGGAAAGCGACAGAAGATTTTCATTTTATTAACCATTATCCGTGTATAGCGGAAAACTAAAATTTACAATCATGAATACCATTAGAAATTCAGTATCACTAATCGGACAATTGGGCATGGACCCGGAATTTAAAACCTTGGAAAGCGGAAAGCAAGTGACCAAATTCTCCCTCGCTACCAACGAATGGTACAGGGATAAAAACGGCGAAAAAGTCGAGCAAACCCAGTGGCACAACATCGTCGCCTGGGA
>JALVDO010000763.1 GCA_027008975.1 Saprospiraceae bacterium
AAATAACGGACAGCATCTCACTGCCGTCAACGACATCTCCTTCACACTTCATCGAGGGCAAACCCTTGGTGTACTCGGAGAGTCCGGCTCGGGAAAGTCGGTAACAGCTCTTTCCATTCTACAATTATTACCCTCCGACATCCAGGTTCAAAATCAAGGGCAATTCTTCTTCTATGACCAAAACCATCAACAAATTGCCCTACACAAGCTCTCCGAGAAACAACTCAACCGGTATCGTGGAAATCGCATCGCCATGATTTTTCAAGAACCGAAAAGCGCCCTGAATCCCGTATTCAAAGTTGGGCACCAAATCATGGAGGCTGTCCTTTTACACACCAACCTCAACAAAAAAGCAGCCAAAACCAAAACCATCGAGTGGTTAGAGAAAGTACAACTCACCGAAACAGAGAGGATTTTCAACGCCTATCCACACCAATTGTCGGGCGGTCAGCTCCAGCGCATTATGATTGCCATGGCGATGAGTTGCCAACCCGACCTGCTCATCGCCGACGAGCCTACGACAGGACTGGATGTCACCGTGCAAAAAGAAATCCTACAGCTAATGCGCGACCTGCAAAAGGAGACCAATTGCGCCATCTTTTTCATCTCCCACGACCTCGGTGTCATACACGAAATAGCCAATGAAGTAATCGTCATGCAAAAGGGCACCATCGTAGAGCGGGGAGCCGTCAAAGCCGTTTTTCAACAGCCAAAACATCCCTACACCAAAGGGCTGATTGCCTGTCGTCCGCCACTCGACAAACGACTGAAGCGCCTCCCGACTATCGAAGACTTTACACAAGAGCAATCAAAAGAAGCGGCGCACCCGCATTTCGCAACTGAGCCAATCAATAAAATAGCCGGCAAACACACGCCCCTGCTTGCTGTCCGCCACCTGAAGGTCGAATACATTACCAAGCGGAATCTTTTGGGTCAACCCAAAAAAACAAAAATAGCGGTCAACGAGGTTGATTTTAAAATATTCCAAGGCGAAACCATCGGGCTGATTGGAGAATCCGGCTCCGGAAAAACAACCGTTGGCAAAGCAATACTACGCCTCATTCCCACCCAAAACGGCAGCATACAATACCGGGACACGGAGATCTCCGATTACAAAGAGTCTGCACTGAAAAACTGGCGCAAAAAAGCTCAAATCATCTTCCAGGATCCCTACGCTTCCCTCAATCCGAACAGACGCATTGGCGATGCCATCATCGAAGTGCTGCAAGTGCACCAAATCGTCTCCAAAAAACAACAATACCAAAAGACCATCGAACTACTACAGGATGTCGGTCTTGATGCCTCGCACTACGACCGATTTCCACGGCAGCTCTCCGGCGGACAACGACAAAGAGTCTGCATTGCCCGGGCACTCGCCCTACATCCAGAATTCATCGTCTGCGACGAGCCGGTCTCTGCCCTCGACGTCTCGGTACAGGCACAAGTGCTCAACTTACTAAAAGACCTCCGCGATAAATACCGTTTCACCTATCTCTTCATCTCTCACGACTTCTCCGTCATTCGCTTTATGTGCGACCGCCTATTGGTCATGAAGGATGGTAACATTATCGAATCCGGTTATACAGACGAGGTGTTGAATAACCCGAAAGAAGCATTTACAAAGCGGTTGCTGGGAGCTGTTGTTTAAAGGCGCCTCAATTCATTAATTATTAATCAACCAAAAATTTTCCACTTAAACTCCTCCCCTCTTTTGTCCTAATCAACACAAAATAAATGCCATTTGGTAAAGCATTTGAGAGCCTCATTTCATTCTGCCCTTTATTGATTCTTTGACTGGATTGGTCAATGATTTGACCCATATTATTGCTAACCAACAGCGTTGCAATATCCGGTAATCCCTCATTGAAATAAAGAGATAAAACAGCGGTCGTTTTATCAAAATGAACCTCCATGTTTATGCCAATATCAGTCAGTTCATTCGTAGCGTTAATGGAGTTAAGACCTGTAATCATTCTAATAACGGAAGGATTAAGAGGTCTGCCACCTACATCGGTTACCGGAATGGATGAATTCACAAATAAAGTATCTTGTGTCACAGAAAGGGCTAGTCCATTCGGGCGAGAAAAAGTAGCCACTGCTGCCAACCCGTCATCATTCCCTCTAATTCCACTTCCGGCAAGATCAAATCGGGTGCCATCCAATGTCAATTTATAAATTTTGTGTGAGCCATGGCTTGCAACATAAAGCACATCTTGTACTGAAGAATAAATGATATGCCCATTACTTCCGCCCGGTATGGTTGCCAAAGTACTTACCGCTCCCGTAGGAGTAATTTTAAGCACTCGTCCATCACCAAAATTAGAAACATAGAGATTCCCATTATTATCCCTCGTAATTCCGTTAGGACAATTGAGCATAATGCTTGATGCAAACAAAGTGGACACGCCCGATGCAGTCACCTTCCGTATAGTATTGCCGTATGCCGCACAGCAATTACACACATAGAGGTTATCATCACTATCAATATTTATACCAACATTGCAACTGATACCATTCGATGCAAAGAAACTGACTGTGCCGCCACTTGTTATTTTACTGACAGTGCCGGTTCTTATGTTACTTTGAAACAAATTCCCCTGGCTATCAAAATCATTGCCCGAAGCACCACTTAATCCGGAAGCAAACAACTGAGGCTGTCCTCCGTTTTTATAATCTAAAGTCCACACCTGTGTGCCATCTGCATTATCGAGACTTTTTCCAAAATTTGCGATATACAACAGACCATCTTGTCCAATATTTAAGCCGCCACTCCCATCAAATTGATTGGTGATTGTTTGCACCTGAACCTGTGCCCAAACGGTTACGCCCATTGCCAAAAAAGCAAGGATAAAAAGTGATTTCTTTTGCATGAGTTTAATTTTTATTCCAATATGATAATTTTCTTATTGATGGACTGCCCTTCATCCGTTATGATATGTACCAAATATATTCCCGGAACGAAATTTTTAGGCCTCTGCCATTGATACTTTTGCGTGGCATTATCCACTTGAAGGTGCGCAATCTGTTTATTTGTTAAATCATAAATATCGAACCGGAAGGTTGTAGGATGGTCAAATTCAAACCAGATAAAATCAGTTGCCGGATTAGGATACACACTTATGGTCATTGGTGAAACAGTAGGGGTGGCAGAAATAGGCTCAAATAAGTCATGATCAGGCCAATTCGTAACGGCCACTAATCCATTCCAAATTGCAGAATCCAAACTGTAGACATAACTGCTATTATAAGACTGGCTATTGAACAAAGCAACAAAAGCAATTTGATGATAATCATTTAAGTCAAGTTCGGCACTTGCCCCTGGTAAAATACCAAAATGATAAGCTCCTCCGCCATATAATAAAATACCATGACCAAAATTAGAAAACCCAACGGGATAGGAACGCATTGTTTGTATGGAGCTACTACTAATGAAATCGGGTCTGGTGGAAAAACCATCAATTGCAAGACCAAATTTCAGCATATCCGTCGCAGTAGCAATCCATCCACCATGGCTATCCATTGCCTCTACATTAACCCCACCATAGGGGCCGGGTACCAATTCACCTGTACCATAAATAGAGGGAAATAAAGAAGAAGACGCATTATCATAATAATGTACTTCATTTGTTTGTCGATCCGCCAAGAGATTTTTTGTAATATTGAAAGAAGGAGCTCCCAACTCCGACATCATTTCTTCCTTAATGTAGGTTTCGTAGTCTTTATTGGTGACGTGCTCAATGACCCTTCCCAAGATAGCATATCCAAAATTTGAATAAACCTGATCTTCACCTGGCGTGTACTCCAAATTCTGTGTAGTAGCCATATATCTGATAATATCATTCTGAAAAGCAGGTGGTGGAATACCAAGTGATTCGGCAATAGAAATAGGACTGAACATAGGGTCATTATTCCCCCCAAACCGATGGGTTCCGCCCTGATGTCCCAACAATTGTTTTATCGTTATGTCCGCGAATCGTTCATCGTGTAAAGGCAAAAATTCGTCATCATTTAGTATCCCATCTTGCCCAAATACGTGATCTTGCAAAGAGAGTTTTCCCTCTTCAACTAAATGATAAATAGCAGTTGCCGTAATGGGTTTACTCAGGGAGGCCATCCTGAAACGATGTGTTGGTTGCACCAATTCGTCTGTAGAAGTATCGGCAAAACCAAAACCTCTGGCGTAAACTAATCTCCCGTTTTTTGCCACAGCAACAGAGCCTCCCGGAATATTCCATTGGGTCATAAATTGCTGGATTGATTCATCAAGAGCTGCCATTTCAGGAACAAACTGCCCTGTTTGAGCGTGCATAACCGCAGTTATCATCAAAAAAAAGATAAATAATTTCCTCATGTCTTTTATTATTTTAGGTGACCAAAGTTGCCCAAAAATAACGTCTAAAGCCTCAAAATGAATGTCAGTTCGCCGACAAGCAAAAATGATAACTCCCCAACTGACGACATACGACACAAATCAGATGACCAATGGACACTGTTACAAAAGCACATTAAAAAAATCCCCTTATATTTGTATCAAAATAAAAATCATGAACAAAAATTCAGAAGTAGATACTTTCCTAAAGCAAAAAGAGCATCCTCTTTCCGCACAAATACAAATGATCAGAGATATTATCCTGGCAACAGATGAACGCATTGAAGAAACCATCAAGTGGAGCAGTCCCACGTTCATGTACAAAGGCAATATTGCTTCTTTTAATTTTAGAGCCAAAAAGCTGGTCAGTTTAATGTTTCACAATGGAGCCTCCATTAAAGATAAATCCGGCTTACTGGAAGGTGATGGAAAGCTCGCAAGAGTTGCCAGATTCTATGGTATTGATGATATCGAAAAGAAAAAAGGTGACCTACAAAACATCATTCGTGCCTGGATAAAAATGCAGGATGAATAATTCATACAAAAAAGCCATCTTCCATTTATCCGTCTGGATTGTCATATTTATCATAGAGACATTGGTTTACTGGAAATGGCAATTTTGGGAGATCGACAACCTGTGGTTTGCGGTTCAATACAATGCCTCGATTAATGTGGTAAAAGTAATGGGCACTTACCTTGCCATCAGTTGGTTAATCCCGCTCTTATCTTCCAAAAAGCCAGGTAAACTCATTTCAATCGTCAGCTTTGTCACTTATTTGATTGTTTGGTTATTGCTCTATCGAGTTGTGATCAATTATTTGATTTGGCCTTGGTTATTTGGACACTTTCCGGGTTTTGACCCCTTTTCGGTATCGTTGTCTACCTTCTCATTCCTAAAGATGATTACCCCCTTACCATTTTTACTCATGATTAATTTCTTTTTTGAAAAGGAAAAAAAAAGAAAAACGCATCCGGCTATTGGAAAAAGAAAAACTTTCCGCAGAACTCCGATTTTTAAAGAACCAACTCAATCCGCATTTTTTATTCAATACACTCAATAACATCTATGTACTCGCTCGGAAAAACTCGACTTCGACCGCTCCCGCTATTGCAAAAATATCAAAACTACTCCGATTCATCCTTTATGAAACAAATAAAGAGAAAATTCTTATGGTCGATGAAATCTCTTTAATCAGAGATTATATAAGTCTTGAAAAATTGAGATATGGTGATAGGTTAGACGTTGAAATAACCGAAAAAATCCAGGATAAATCCATTGGCATTCCACCTCTTTTATTCCTACCCTTTATCGAGAATGCATTTAAACACGGCGCCAGTCAATCCACCTCTGAAAAAATAAAAATCGAAATTCAAATTGAGCAACGAGATCAAATCATAACATTCTATTGTGCTAACCCACAAAACACCCCTTCGGATAAGCACGCAATTGGAATCGGACTAAAGAATATTTGTCAGCGTCTAAAATTACAATTCCCCGACAAACACCTGTTGGAGTTCAAAGAGAACAATGACATCTATTCTGTCTATCTAACATTGGAGATATGAATAAACTAAAGGTCGTAATAGTAGAAGACGAGCCGCTCGCCACCGAATTGATAAAGGAATATATAGATAAAATCCCATCCCTTTCCTTTATTCAATCTTTTTATGACCCAAAGGTCGCTTTGCAATTCATCAAGGTTCACTCAATTGACGTTATCTTTCTAGACATTCACTTACCTCAAATGACAGGACTTGAATTTATCAAAAATCTTCCTTACAAAACACAGATTATTCTTACGACTGCCTACCATCAATATGCTTTGGAAAGTTATGAATACCATGTAATAGACTACTTACTAAAACCAATAGAGTTCGATAGATTCCAAATAGCAGTAACTAAATTAACCTACCCTAATCAAGATGCTTTCATTCATATTAACGTCAATAAATTATTCGTCAAAATTAATCTAAAGAACATTCTTTATCTGGAAAGTAAAAGAGATTATTTACATATTTTCACATTGGACGGCAGCCATTACAAAACAAAAAAAACATTAAAAGAGACACTGAATATCCTGCCCAACAACTTCATAAAGATTCACCGGTCTTTTATTGTAAACGAGGAATATATCACCTCCTATAGTGCCAAATATGTCACCATCAATCAAATACAATTACCCATTGGAAGAAAATTTGGATATCCAAAAAAATGATAATTACACACACTCTCTCCAAAATTCAGGGTTTTCTCATAAAAAGCTCAAGGCAGCAGCAGGATTTTTTGCTTTGCAAAAAATCCTGTTAATCCTGTAAATCCTGTCAGAAAAAGGACAATCTTGTCAAGCAAAAAATTGAGTCTTGCATCATTGGTACAATTATCTTGACAGAATAATTGAGAATTATTTTTATGAGAAAGCCCTGTAATTGCCTTTTTTGATTTAAGTCATGAGGTGGTAAGTAGTTACCTCTTTTTTATATAATAACATGGCGATAGAAGGGAAAAAACATAAATTCTATCCCGAATTTAGTGGTTAATACACAGACAAATGGTAAGTTTACACCCCCGCTTTATTACAAATTCTACTATGCACCACAATATTGTATTTTTTCATCAAAGGTAACTTGTCAAAAAGTAAAGACAATTACCAAATATTTTTATTATGCTAAAAACAAAACTATTAGGGCTATTGCCCTTACTTGCAATTTTATTGCTTTCATGGTTTCCGGACAATCCACCGACCGGATATACGGGAGCACCCTTGGCAACAGGAGGGAATGAGCCAACCTGCACAATTTGTCATACACCACCGGCTACGCAGCCCTTTGCAGGAAATATTTCCATTTCCGGGCTACCGGCAACCATCAATGCCAACCAGACTTACCCCATCACCGTCACTATTACCAAGACTGCAGGAAATCCCGTATTGGCGGGGTTTGAGATAGTGGCATTGAACAGTAGCCTCGGGAATGCTGGAAGCATTGTCTCCAACGGGGCGAATACCGGGGTAGAATCAAGTGGAGGACGCACCTACGTTGAGCACCGTCCGGCGCAGCCCTTTTCAGGCAATACCGTTGTTTATACCTTCGAATGGAAAGCACCAGGAAGTCCCACCAGTGATGTCATCACCTTTTATGCTGTAGGCAATATTGCCAGTGGCAGCAACGGCAATCAAAATGACCTCATCGTCACAACCAGTCAATCCGGCACGCTGACAGGAGGAGCAGACCCGTTGGAGGCATCTATCACCTCCTCCTCCAATGTATCCTGCAACGGTGGCATGGACGGCTCC